>NZ_JBMLSD010000151.1:0-4912 GCF_049240685.1 Flectobacillus sp. | reverse complement strand
AGATAAAGCATGGCTTTTTGTGGATGAGGTTGTAGTGGAGTAGTTTTTTTGAGGGTATAGGGGTTAGGCAAGGAGGGGTTAGTTCTATTGCCTAACCCCTATGCCCTTCCAATTCTCTTTGTATATTGATTCTCGCTTGTTCCTCGTATCTCTGAGTAAAGTAATCAGTCTTGTAAATCTGGTTCATTGCGAGAAAGTGTTTTAAGACCTTCTTTCGCCCAGGGTTGTATAATAAATCTGGATAAATCGTATATTCATTTCTTACCTGCATCGCATATTGGTTGTACACTTCCCAATCTTTTCCAAGAATAGATAAATCAGCATCTGTAAAATAGTTAATATCTTGATTTTCAGAGACCACATGCGTTTTTGTTGCCAAAATCATCTCAACAACTCTGGCAACGATTTCTTCCGAAACCTCCAAACTCTTCATTCTTTTTTCAGCTAAAGCTGCACTTTTTTCTTCATTATTCGATTTTAAGGTGTCATATACGGCATCATGGTAAAATAATGACCATAGGATTACGATTTAGAGCTTTGAGGGAACAGGCACAAAGGCACAGAGGGACAAAGTGTTGATTAGGGGATAGGGGTTAGGCAAAGAGGCAAGAGTAAAGTTTAATTACTAATGCCTCCTTGCCTAAACCCTATCCCCTTCCAATTCTCTACTTATATTTACTCTCGCTTGTTCCTCGTATTTCTGAGTAAAGTAATCAGTCTTGTAAATCTGGTTCATTGCGAGAAAGTGTTTTAAGACCTTCTTTCGCCCAGGGTTGTATAATAAATCTGGATAAATCGTATATTCATTTCTTACCTGCATCGCATATTGGTTGTACACTTCCCAATCTTTTCCAAGAATAGATAAATCAGCATCTGTAAAATAGTTAATATCTTGATTTTCAGAGACCACATGCGTTTTTGTTGCCAAAATCATCTCAACAACTCTGGCAACGATTTCTTCCGAAACCTCCAAACTCTTCATTCTTTTTTCAGCTAAAGCTGCACTTTTTTCTTCATTATTCGATTTTAAGGTGTCATATACGGCATCATGGTAAAATAATGACCATAGGATTACCTCCCAATCATGAACTTGAGTCTTTACGGATACTAATTCATGATACAAATTTTCTAAGTGAGTCAGATTATGATAATGCCGACTTGGCCGAGCATAGGCATCTCGGAGCTCTGTCCAATACGTCGTAATCTTCGCCATATCTTGAGTATAGCCTTGAAGCAATTCGGAAAAAAGGTGTTGTAGGTTCATATATTTGAGGGAACAGGCACAAAGGCACAGAGGGACAAAGTGTTGATTAGGGGATAGGGGTTAGGCAAAGAGGCAAGAGTAAAGTTTAATTACTAATGCCTCCTTGCCTAAACCCTCTCCCCTATTATGCCAACGCTTGCTTACAAAACTCTAGACATTTTTTCACTTCTTCTACCGAATTTGAGCCTTTGGGAATTTGGTATTCTAATTCGATGGTTGCAGGGAAATTGTATTTGTTATCACGTATCAATTTAAGGACATCAGCGATAGGCGTATCGCCTTGTCCCCATGGCAAATTGCCACGACCGTTGGCTTTTGTCTGACGGTCTTTGATGTGCATACTCACAATTCTCTCATGATATTTTTTGACCATCTCCAAAGGCGTTGGATTTCCTGCTGCTACAAAGTGTCCAAAATCAAGATTTAAAGCATTGGCAGGTGACTGCGCCAAAGCTGTATCCCAGAACGTATATGTTTGTTGCTCGTGGCCATGATAACCTACTTTGATACCAACTTTTTCAGCCATTTTACCCAACTTTAAGGTATGAGCGTCATTGCTTGGATGTTCCAAAGTTACTTGTGTAGCACCCAAAGCCTTGGCAGCACGCATACCGTATTCTATTTCGGTATCGGTATTTTGCATACCAAACGCATCAGGTTTGAAAGCATAGATAGAAACTCCTGCTTTTTTATAGGTCTTTCCTAATTCCTCAAACTTACTAATAGGAGCCGTCGCACGCCATTGCGCCATTTCAGCACGATAGGCTTTCATTTTAGTTTCAGCCTCGTCTAATTGTTGTTGTTCTTCAGGAGTCAAGGTTTGTTTTTCGTTGCGTTTACGCATCAAGGGAAATACAGCACGGAAATCTACAGGATTTTTAGGTGCGCCAGCATAACTTTCGGCTGGACCGCCCATCAGTTCAATCGCACTAATACCACAATCACGGACATATTGTAAAGTTGCCTCCGCACTTTGGTCGGGCATTTCACGAAACGAATAGGTAATTACACCGATTTGTACGCCCTTGATTAATGATCCAGATTTTCCGAAATTATCAATAATGGCAGGCATACCCCAGAGTTTTGCATTGGCCATGAGTGTACCTGTAAGCAAAGCAGCGCCAGCACCTAAAAACTGACGGCGAGAAGAATTGTAATCGTTCATTTTCAAATAGTTAAATTGGTTTATGTAATAATTGAAGGGAATAGGTACAAAGTACTTGTGACAATACAATGCATCTGATGTAATGTTACGCAATCTGTATTTTTTAGCCAAAAAATTACGACTATCAATCGACCAAATACCCAAACTATTAGACAGTTATGGCATATTTCAAGTCTATTTTATCATAAAGATAAAATAAAAATCCACAGCCCAAACAAGAAGTTGTTTAGACTGTGGATGAAATCATTTTTAGGTCTTTTAACCTTAGAATGCGCCTGCAAACTCTTTGGCAAAGTCCTGAATTTTGATAGAACCTACCTGTGGAGCACCACTTGCGTCAAAATCCTTTTGTAATTTTCCTTCACGAACTGCCACGCCCATTTCGGTATATAAGTTTGCCATTTCGGCAGGTAGACCAGCTTGTTGCATTCCTTGGAATGATTGTTCGTCGGTAAACTCTACCCAAGGAAGTTGTTTTCCAAGAGCATCTCCAAATGCTTTAGCCACCTCCGACAAACTTACATAGTCGCTAACAACATAACGAACCTGATGTCCTGTAGTACTGGTTTGTAATTCCTCCGCTACTGCTTCGGCGATATTTTGTGGATGCACCACTGGCATTTTAGCCTCAGCGGGATAATTAGCACCAATAATTCCCATACCTTTAATCAGTGGAACATTACTGTAGAAATTTGTATAGAAATACCCTGCTCGCATAAAGCTTACGTTCACATTGGGAAGTAATGTGCGATACAAATTTTCGATATGATAAAGCCCAGCGATTGGCCCAGTTCCATTTTCGAATTCAGCGCCAATACTACTAAGCATTACTACTTTTTGAACTCCTGCTTTGATAATAGCCTCAGCATACGATTTTCCTGCGTTAACAGTATTTTCGATGATGTTTTGACCGCCCATGTTTGGGGGAGTCATTACATATACCGCATCAGAATCCTTAAAAGACTTTACCAAAAAATCGGTATCTGTAATCGAGCCAATAGCAGCCTGAGCGCCAAGCCCTTCGATGGCAGACTTTCTATCTTCGTTGCTACTGATAACAGTTACTTCGTTAGAATTTGCTACCAATATTTTTACCAAATGTTTACCTATGTTTCCTAATGAACCTGTGACTGTAATTTTCATGATTTTATATTTTGTTTTTTGTTGATACAAAGGTATTTTTGTACTTACTTTTTTACAAGTACTTACCCTAAAGTATGTATCAAATGACAGCGATTAAAGAATCATCGACCATACAACAAAATAAGAAAACAGCCTTGGAACTATGTCCTGTAACTTTTACGATGGAAAAGATTGGAGGATACTGGAAGCCCATCATTATTTATCATTTATCTCAAGAAAGTAAACGATACAGTGAACTCAAAAAGGCGATTCCAGCTATTACAGAAAAGGTATTGATTCAGCATTTGAAGCAGTTAGAAGCAGACGGATTGTTAATCAGAGAAGCAAAACCTGTTGTGCCTCCTTTTGTAACTTACCAATTGAGTGAATCTGGGAAAAAACTCCTTCCTGTCATACACGCCATGGCAACTTGGGCTTTTGAGCATCAGGGGAAAAGTGTTGATATGGAAGGTAAATAGTTGGGAAACTATTTACAAAAATAGGTTCAAGTCTTGGACTTGAACCTGTGCATACAATAAACAACTACACTATGAAATATTGGCAACTACATTGTACAGATCATGTTGATGGAACTTCAAAAGGTTATTTCCCTTATGATTATAAGTATTATTCGAGTGAGGTTGAGAACTTTTTTAATAGAGATTTTAATTTGGGTAATCTGCCTGATTTTGAAGTACGGCTTGATGGTATTATTTTGGATAAAAATGTCAGAGTGACTGATTTCATTGGTATTGGCTCATTATTGAAAGGTGTTTGTATTTCTGATAGAGTCAAAAAAATACTAGAAGAATATAATTTGCCAAACCATCGATTTTACCCAGTGACATTTCATCAACCGAGTAAAGTTGAAAAAAAAATAGAGCTTATAGAGGGCTATTGGCTGTTACATTTTGAATTGGAGTTTGGCGAAAATGTAGATTTTGAGAAATCAGAATTTGTCAGAGATGTTCTCCAATTTTACACAACAGACCTTTCGCAAATTATTAGAGTAAACTCATTGGAGGAATATGAAGCAATTCTTCTATCAACAAAAAAAGCACTTCTTGCAACTAAATTAGTGTTAAAATCAAGCTTTGATACTAGCTTAGATGTGTGGGATACTAATTATTTAACGGGTGTGAATAGTTATTTTTCCTCAAGGTTAGTTAAACGATTAAAAAAAGAAAAGATCACAGGTTTTGAAGTTTTCGAGCCTAAGACTAAACTTGTTTTTGAATAGACCTAAATATAGTTCAAGTTGTTAGCTTAGTTCGTTGGAGCTATTTTAAAGTATAGTAGCATTCGGATATTTGAGTATCTATAATAATTTTGCAACGGTGATTAAATTACCGTTAACACAA
>NZ_JBMLSD010000150.1:0-24202 GCF_049240685.1 Flectobacillus sp. | reverse complement strand
TACTGGACAAAATTGAAGTTACTAGTTCAAGACTTAGTCTTGGACTCATTTTTTTAACAGTTTTAAACTGTTTTTAAACATTCATTAAAAAAGCCTAAATACCTTTTCTCTTTTTGTCCAGTAATTAGACGACAGATATATTTTTGTATAATCATTCCAATTTCTTAAGGGATTATTTTAAATCCTGAGCACATTATTTAAACATGATGTTTCTTGAAAAGTTTCCAATCACATCATAGTTTCCTCTTAAAATGATGACTTATTACATCTCTATCTGAGAGCGCAAACAGCCGCCTTTCTTTTAGCGGGCGACTTAAGTCGCCCGCTAAAAGAAAGGCGCTCGAAAAATAGATTTCGAACGCCTTTTCTTGATTCTATAATTGTAAACAAGTTAAGAATTAAGTTATGATAATTACGACCATAAAGTATTGATAATTAAAAAACTGTATTCACAACTCGAAACTCATAATTCAGCATTAAGCTATATCAAAGCTCTATCCAAATGAACATATCCTCCATCCACGTGGATGAGTTGTCCAGTAGTATGACTTGAGCGTTTTGATAATAAAAATGCCACCATGTCCGCAATTTCTTGCGAAGTCGTCATTCTTTTTCCTAATGGAATTTTATCAGTAATTTTTGATAAAGTTTCTTCTGGATTTGGCAATGATTTGATCCATCTGTCGTACAATGGTGTGTAACACTCGGCCACCACCAAGGCATTCACACGGATACCAAATGGCAGTAACTCAACCGCCCATTCACGAGTCAAAGCATTTCGGCCACCATTTGAAGCAGCATAAGCTGAAGTTCCTCCCTGACCAGTTTCGGCAGTTTTGGACGTAACATTCACGATAGAACCTTTTGATTCCTTCAAATATGGCAACGCGTGATGTGCCATCAAGTAATAGTGAATCAAATTGGAATGTAAAGACTTCATGAAGCGCTCATAATTGCCACTTTCTAAGCCAACACCATCATTGACCCCAGCATTATTGACAAGTCCGTCGATGCGACCAAAAGTAGTAGCAATCTCCTTAATCGCCTTCTCACACTCGGCTGGTTCACTCAATTCTGCCACAAATGACCATGCCTGACCACCAGCAGCCTGAATCGCCTCTACGGTACGGAGGTTGTCTTGTTCGTTGCGACCAACAATCGCTACAAAAGCTCCCTCAGCAGCCAGAGACGTTGAGATACCTTCGCCTATACCTTTTGCACCACCAGTTACAATGATGACTTTTTCTTTAAGTCCTAAGTTCATTTGAAAATTTAGAGATTATAGAATTTTTGAGCCGTACCACCCATAATTTTCTTCTGCTCTAGTGGAGTCAAACTACCAATAAATTCAGTTACAATACCCAATACTTCTTCGTATTGTCCTGCAACTAAGCACACTGGCCAATCTGAGCCAAACATAAGGCGTTCGGGTCCAAAAGCTTTGAGTACGGTTTCTAAATACACTTTAAAATCAGCAGGTTTCCAACCCTCCCATTCTCCTTCGGTAATCATTCCTGATAATTTACAATACACATTTTGGTGTAAAGCCAACTTTTTGATTTCGGTTTGCCAAGTACCATATTCACCACTCTTAATATCGGGTTTGGCAATATGGTCCAGTACAAATTTTTGTTCAGGAAATAGCTTCACAAAACGGATAGCTTGGTCGAGTTGGTAATGATAAATCAGAATATCGTAGGTAAAATCATACGCACCTAACTCAGTGATACCTGCTTTGAATTTAGGACGAAGCATAAATTCGGGGTCAGTTTCACCTTGTACTATATGACGAAAACCTTTTACGATTTTAAATTCTGAATAATATTCTAAGCGGTCATATACATCGTCGGCCATTAGGTCAACCCAACCGACTACACCCTTGATAAAGTCATTTTTAGAAGCCAGCTCAATCAAAAAATCGGTTTCGGCCTCAGACTGGTCTGCTTGCACAGCCACACAGGCGTCTATACCGTTTTGTCGAAGGATGGGTGCTAAATCTTCTGGAAGAAAATCTTTGCGAATCTTCTTCATTTCATCATTTATCCATTCGTGTTTAGCGGGGTCGTATTGCCAAAAATGTTGATGCGAATCAATTTTCATAATGTCGTTAGTGAATTGAAGGATGGTTATTGTTCATTTTCACAAAATGGTATCTCATTTACTTTAAGAGACCCATTTTTGTTTTGAAATGTTTCGAGAAGTAAGCTGAAGTTATTTGTTAATAGTTTATCTGTCACTGGAACAACCTCATAATCAGAGGTGTATTATCATTCTTTATTACAGATATACTATTAATTTTGTTTGCAATTGGCATTAGGCTGAAAATATCTATTGCCTACTGCCTACGGCTAATAGCCTAAAGCATTTTCTAAAGAAACATTTCAAAACTCAATATACAAGCGTAAGTGAATTTGGACAAACCTTTTAGCGAAATACCAGCGCTTACTCGGTCAAAACCTTCAATTTTACTCTATGCAGATTAATTTCTAGACCAGTTTTTGGCAACTTGTTTAGACGTACCCAAGTTTTCGATACCCAATTCAACGACGTCGCCTTCTTTTAAGTAAATTGGTGGGTTGAAGCCCAAACCAACACCTGGAGGTGTTCCTGTTGAAATAATATCACCTGGCAATAAGGTCATAAATTGACTTAAATAAGAAACTAAAGTTGGGATTTTGAAAATCAATTGGTTGGTGTTACTGTTTTGGAAAGTCTTTCCATTAACGGTCAACCACATTTTCAAGTTATTGATGTCCTCAATTTCGTCTTGAGTAGCCAAAAACGGTCCCATTGGTGCGAAAGTATCACATCCTTTACCTTTAGACCAGTTACCGCCTCGTTCGATTTGAAACTCTCTTTCTGAGACATCGTTGTGTAAGCAATACCCTGCTACATAATCCAATGCTTCTGACTCGTCAACATATTGTGCTTTTTTGCCAATGACAAAGGCCAATTCAACCTCCCAGTCAGTCTTTACTGAATTGCGAGGAATAATAATATCATCGTTCGGACCAGAAAGAGCTGTCGTTGATTTGAAGAAAATGATTGGTTCTTGAGGAATCGCAGCGCCAGTTTCGCGAGCATGATCTTCAAAGTTTAAGCCAATACAAACAATTTTTGAAGGACGAGCCACACATGAACCCAAACGTACATCTTCAGCAACTTCTGCCAAGGTACCTTGATTAGACTCTAACCAAGCTGCCAAGCGAGTTAGACCATCATTTTCAAAAAACTGTTCGTTATAATCTTCACCAAAACCAGAGGCATCATATCGTTTTCCGTCGATTAGCAAGCCTGGTTTTTCTTTACCTAATTCTCCAAATCTTATTAGTTTCATGATTCTATTTTTTCAACTAAACTATCGTTGAAATATTTAATTAAAAGTTTTGATTACAATTTTAACAATTCTGCCAACATTAATTCAGCCACAGTACTGTTGCCAAGGTCGTTCAAATGAACACGATCGGTTGTTAAAATACCCGAATCTTTATTAGATGGATTGTTTGCCAAATCATAGGCCAAAAAGGCTTTTCTCAAGTCAACCAATGGAAGGCTATTTTTTTCAGCCAGTTTGCGAATAAGGTTTGAATAATGATTCATGTCGCCATCTTGTGGATTACTAAAATCATTTTTCTCTCCAATCACCGCTGGCGTACACAATACCACTTTAGCGCCACTTGCTTTAATCTTATCGATAAGTGCTTGATAAAATCTCACAAATTTATCTGGGTCAGTTCCTGTACCAGAAGTGGTTTTGTGCCAAACATCGTTTACCCCAACATAAATAAAAACCGCATCTGGCTTTTTTTCTAAAACGTCGGATTCGAGTCTAAGATATAAATCATATACTTTGTTTCCTCCTATACCTGCACCAATTAATTCATATTTTGAACCAAGGTTTTTACCAGATAATAACTCACCAATGCGAGTGATGTAACCGTTAGGTTTAACACCAGCTTGTGTAATAGAGTCGCCAAAGAAAATAACTTTTTTAGGTTTGTCAGCAACAAAAGAGGCTAAAGCTAATACCGTAAGAAGGGCAAAAATTGTTTTACGCATCTGTTTTGAGATAATTAATAATTGATTTTTAGTGTTGGGTAAAATACTCACGCCATTTCATTAGTCTTATCCTTTCTTGACAGGAAAACAAACTCTTAGTTATTCAAACGGATAAATCCACCATCAATCGGGTAGTCTGTACCTGTGATAAATGAAGCTTCATCAGAGCATAAATACAAGGCAAGTGCAGCTACTTCCTCAGGTTTTGCCATACGACCAATCGGCTGAGTAGCAGAAAGTTTCTCAAACATTTCCTCCTCACGACCAGGGTAATTTTTTGCAATAAATCCATCTACAAATGGCGTATGCACACGCGCTGGCGAAATACAATTACAACGAATATTATTTTTGATATAGTCTTTCGCTACCGAAAGCGTCATGGTTAATACCGCTCCTTTTGACATAGAATAAGCAAAACGGTCTGGCAAACCAATAGATGATGCGATAGAAGCCATGTTTAAAATTACACCGCCTCCATTAGCTTTCATCACTGGAACAACCGCATAAAGTGTATTGTAAACACCCTTTACATTTACACTGTAAACTCTTTCAAAGGCGTCAGCATCACAATTTTCCAATGAACCCACGTGAGCAATACCAGCGTTGTTGACCAATATATCTACTTTCCCGATGCTATTAATCACTTCGCTAACTTGGGCTTGATTACTTACGTCACACGCATGAACTTGCGCTTGTCCGCCAGCCTCAATTATTTCAGACACTGACGATTCTCCAGCAGAAGCATTCAGTTCTAAGATATGAACTGTGGCACCTTGCTTTCCAAATAATACTGAGATAGCCTTACCAATACCGCTACCTCCACCTGTGACTACTGCTACTTTTCCTGATAAACTAAACATAAGATGTATATTTATTTGGCTGTTTAAAATCGCCAATGGATTGTTTTATTTCTTGAAATTGCATTAGGCAATAAGCTGTAGGCGTTAGGCCAATAAGCCTGCTTGAATTCATGTTTTTTTTGCCAAAAGCCAACAGTTGAAAGCCGAAAGCACACGTGAGAATTAAATTCAGCACTCATACTTATTCTGAGATATTTCCGAAATCCAAAATCTGAAATCCGAAATAATTCATGATTAAGACTTAAAGGCTTACTCCTCTTCTCCAGAACATAAAATCATCTTGTCCTAGCTCCATTGCTTTGGTTTGGTACTCACCAGAAGCCAAACCGATAATATATTCTAAAACCATCTCGCCCATTTCTTCTACTGATTTTTCTCCTTCGATAATTGGTCCGCAGTCAATATCTATGATTTCTGGTAATTTTTGAGCCAATTTTGTATTCGTCGAAAGCTTTACCATAGGACAAATTGGGTTACCTGTTGGCGTACCCAAACCTGTAGTGAACAATTGAATCGTGGCACCAGCCCCGGCCATGCCTGAAGTAGCCAAGACATCATTACCAGGAGTACAAACCAAATTCAAACCAGCTTTAGTGGCATATTGTCCATATCCCAAAGCATCTACAATTGGTGCAGAGCCCGCTTTCTTGGCAGCCCCAGCCGATTTGATAGCATCTGTAATCAGACCATCTTTGATATTACCCGGCGACGGGTTCATATCAAAACCTGCTCCAACAGCCTCTGCTCTTCTGGCATATTCTTTCATCAAATACCCAAAATTATCAGCCACCTCAGCTGTTACAGCACGGTTTTGCAATTCTTGTTCAACTCCACAAAGTTCAGGAAACTCAGCAATCATCACATTGGCACCAAGTGCAACCAACAAATCGGCGGTGTGCCCAATTGCAGGATTGGCAGAAATACCTGAAAAACCATCAGAACCACCGCATTTTACGCCAACTCTTAGTTTGCTCAGAGGGGCAGGCTTTCTTTCGATTTCATTAATTTGAATCATTCCAACGAATGTTTGACGAATAGCCTCCGCCAACATTTGTGACTCGCCCGAACCTAAATCTTGTTGTTGTTCGAGGATATATAATGGTTTTTCGAAATTTGGAGAAATTTTATGGATGGCATCTTTCAAAATACTCACTTGCGAATGCTGACAACCCAAACTCAAAACGGTAATACCAGCCACATTAGGATTGACGCAATAGCCTGCGAGAAGATTACAGAGATTTTCGGAATCTTCACGATTTTCGCCACAACCACTTTCGTGCGTTAGAAACTTAATCCCGTCAACGTTCTTGAATACACGATTTTGACGATAATCTGATTTCTTTTGTTGGAAGGTAAAAGTTTTCAAAGAATCAATGTCAGCCCCTGACTGATAGGCATCCAACAAGGTACTAACTTGATCGAGATACAAATCTGGTTGTGCATATCCCAAAGCCTTCAAAAAGGCTTGCTTCATGATATTGACATTACGATTTTCGCAAAAAACTAAAGGAATCACCAACCAATAATTTTGCGTACCTACCTGACCATCAGCACGATGATAGCCCATGAAAGTACGATTTTTCCATGCAGAAACATCTGGGGCTTGCCAGGTGTAATCTTTTAGTTTACCTTGAAAAGGCTCAGAAGCATGTTTTAAGTTAAACGTATGAATCAACCCGCCAGCAGGAATAGGCATTTGTGCTTTCCCTACCAAAACACCATACATAGTAACCTCATCCCCTTGGTTTAAATCATCGATTGTGAACTTATGTTTAGCAGCGATATCGTCTTTTAGAATGATTTTTTTATTGTTAAAAATCACTTCGTCACCCTTCTTCAAATCACAAAGAGCTACCAACACATTATCAGTTGGATTAATTTGTAAAAATGTTCTTTTCACAGTGTATCTTTCTTTTGTTATCTGCTAGAAGAAGGTACAATTTTTAAATTATACTCTTTAAGCTGCGCAAAATTTGTAAAATATTCCATTTAAAAAGCCTAATAAACAAGAAGTAAGTGGGTATTTTGTGTTTTAAGGATAAGATAATAGGCAATGATGCAACAGGCAAAGCGTGTTAAATTATTTTCTAGTTATGATAAATCTGTTTTTTGCTGAATGCCGAAAGCCAAATAAATAAGAGTATTTTTTTTATGATAAATAGCTTTTGCCAAAAACCTACTGCAAAGCATATTAATTAAAACTATCTTAGGCACCTCAGATGAGGCTTTCTGCACAAGGACACCAATTTTACACCTTCACCGCCTTTACAAAAATCTCATTAAAATTAAAATATCATCATTTAAGTACATTATTCATCTTTTACTAAATTAATTCATTATTAATCTATAAAGTTTATAGGATAAATAGTTTATTATACTTAACTTTGTACAATCAATCAAGAAATAATAACTGGTCAAGATATAAATACCGAAATTAGATATGCTAACAAATCAAAATAGATATGAACTGAATTGGGATGTGACGCTTCCTATAAATATAGGTAAAAACGCCTCTAAGCCAACAAGTAATATTGCTGTAGGAAAAAGAATTGAGACAATAGAGTTCGACTACAAAAACTTAGTCGCTCAAAATTTACCCTATACCTTTATACACCAAAACCCTGTACAACTCAAGAAATTACTAGGTCGCAAGCCTTTGGTAATTAGCTTTTTATCATCTGGCTGGAATGAGTACGGTATCCAACATTTACAAAAACTACAACTCGTCTACCAAGAAATTTTAGCGATTGGTGGAAACCTTTTGGTGATTGTAAATGCCAAAGTAGAAGATGTGAGAGATTTTCAAAGACATTTTAACATTGGGTTCAATCTACTCGCAGACCCTGAACAAAAAGTGGCTAAAAGCTTAGGACTCTATCATGAAACTTATCCTGTTTGGGATTATGTATCTGGAATTTCGGAGGAAGTTCCTGTACCTGCTACAATTGTGATCAACACCCAAGAAAAGGTAGTATATTCGACAGTTGATGCCAATTTTGACAAACCTTTTCAACCAACCGAAATGCTAGCCGCCGTTTTTGGTGCGACTAAAAATATTCCTGTGGTGATTCGCCAAGAGTTGGCAGCCTAAAGTTTTTTATGCTATGAATTCAAGGGTCATTTGGGGCGTTATTATTCAAAAGGTTGATTGAGAACGACTAGTTATTGACAAATTAAAATTCATTTTTTTTGACCTATTAGTATATTAAACCTATAGATTAAAATGAATAAATCAACAGAATACATAACGAATGATTTTCTAAACAAATCTGAATTAGGGATAAGATTCTTGTTATCAGTAGTAGCGATTATCATAATTGTATTAATTGGCTTTAGCGTATATTATTGGGGGTTACCTGATTGTTAGGTCTTAAGTTAGTACTCAAAATAAATTTTAACTTTTGAGACTTTGGCTTCCGGCAAGACTATATCTATCGTTACTAAAAAACATTTTAACACTCTTTGCCTTGTGCCTGCTGCCTTGTCCAGATGATAAAAAACTTAAATATAATTTTGCTCTTTTACCTAATATTTATTGAAAAAATTGGTTGGTAATCCAAGACATTCAACATGTGTAAAGAATAGCAAGTGGCATTTCAAGCAAAGAATGGATGATTTTGTACTGCTTGAATGCCACTGACAAATAATAGTGAAATCATTGAGATTGTTTTTGGAGAATTGTATTCGTCATTGGGCATTGCCTTCATGGGCAGCCCAATGGAAGAGTCTTTTAGTAAAACAAAAAGCATAAAAGTGTTTATGAAGTTTTGAGCCGTGAGCTCAGAAAAAGCATATCTACAGTAATGAAAATATGTTAAAAATCATTGTCTTGTACTTCCTATACCTCAACCCAAATTTTTACAAGTACTTAAATATCGTATTCCCAACACTGTAAATTAAACTGTTAAAATCCTATGCATACTAAATATCTGGCGTTTGCTATTCCACTATTTTTAGTTTTTATGGGGCTTGAATATCTAATTTCAAAGTCACAGGGAGAAAAGTTTTATCGTTTCAAAGATACCGTTGCCAATCTAACAATTGGTATTGCCGAAAGGTTACTCGATTGTTTTAGTATCGGAATATTCTATTTTTATTATGACTTTTTAGAAAAACATTTAGGTATTTTCGACATAAAATCAGGTATATTCTCTTGGATAGCGCTGCTATTATTAACAGACCTCCTATGGTATTGGTATCATAGGTTAGGTCACGAAGTCAACATTCTGTGGAGTGTTCATATTGTACATCACCAAAGTGAAGAATTCAACTTTACGGTTTCGGCTCGAATAACCATATTTCAAGCCATTGCACGTACCTTTTTTTGGTCTATCTTGCCAATCATTGGTTTCAATGCCGATATGATTAGCATTGTTCTTTTGATACATGGTATATATCCCTTTTTTACTCACACCCGTACGGTCGGGAAATTAGGTTTTTTAGAATACATTTTTGTAACACCCTCACATCACCGTGTGCACCACGCCAGCAACGAGCAATACCTCGATAAAAACTACAGTGATATGTTTATCTTTTGGGATAAATTGTTTGGAACTTTTGCAGAAGAACAAGAAGCCCCTACGTACGGTCTTACCAAGCCATTAAAAAGTTACAGTTTTCTATGGCAACATTTTCACTATTTATTGGAGTTAATTTACGCTTGTAGACAGACAAAATCATTATCCGAGAAACTAAAAATATTATTGGGTAAGCCCGAAACCATCAATCCCAATGTGAGACAAGAACTTGAAAAACGATTCATTATTCAGTACAAAGAAAATCAAAACAGCAAACGAGTCTACAGGTATGTCACAATTCAATTAATCGGACTATTGATTGGCTTATTTTTGATTATTTATTTCCTAGAATATTTGGATACAACCTCTCAAGTTTTGTGGTCTTTTTTCATCTTAATTTCTTTAATCAATTGTGGGGCGCTACTCGAACAAAAACGGTGGATTATTTATTTGGAAGTCATTCGCTTGATTCTGGTAAGCGCCTTGCTACAGTTCAACTATCCAAGCACCGAAATACTTTTAGGTATTGGATGCAGTGGATTTTTGATTGTAGCATTTAGTAAAACCCTTAAAAACCAGTATTTCAAACTAGTTTTTGGATAAATCGCAGTCTTGTCTTATCACATAAAACCCTCAAAATCAGCCTTATGGAAAATAGTATAGTAATCAAGAGAAGTTTTTCAATTAGCAAAACTCTTCATAAACTTGAATCTGCTCTTCTTTGGTGCATAGTAACTGTGGTCTATTCTGGCTTATGCATTATTTTAGGAAATCATTATTTTTTTTAATCGACAAGCAGCAGCAGTTTTTCAGCTAATGTGGTGTTTTTAAGATTGATAATTAGCAGTGAATCGAATAAAAATGTTCTAAAAATATTTTGCTAGGACTCCATCCTATCTTGGAATCTTCGTCGATGGGCTTATTTTTGCATAAAATTCAAAAAAATATGCTACTTCATCATATCGTATCGCCTGAATGGTGGGACAAATTCACCGATTCGAATTTCTATGAGTCCGAAACCTTACAGCAAGAGGGTTTTATCCATTTTTCTAAGCCAGAACAAGTGGAGGCTACCTTAAATCGATTTTTTGTGGGGATACCCAAACTTATACTACTTCACATCGAGGAAGAACTTTTAGAAGCTGAACTTAGATATGAATCTGCTGGAGACCATGGTGTTTTCCCACATCTTTATGGCGCCCTAAATAAAAATGCAGTTATAAAAGTAGAAATTATTGAATCTTCATCAGATGGTAAGTGGTATCTTTAGATTTTGCTAGTATCTCATAGACCAGAATCAAGATATAATATAAGGCATCCTCAAATTGCGCTGAGGGATTTGAATTTGACAAGTAAAACCTGATTTTTATCAAAAAAGGATGTCTAATTCGAGTTAGCGTATCAAAAGAGGCATTCGAGCGTATTTTTTCGAATGCCTCTTTTCGTGAACATCCAAGACCTTTCAAGAATACACAAGCAAAATTCTGTCCTTTGTAAAACTCGAAAGGCTACCCATGAATAATCAAAATTGGGGTAATAGACGGAAAGAGTGATTAGGTAAAAAATGTTTATCAGTGAAGACACATTGAGTGGATTTATAGATTAGCTAATTAGGCCAAGTAAAATCGAGTTTGTTGGCACAAAAAAAGCAAAAATAAATATATCTAGGCAGCAACCAGACATAAATAAAGGAGTTTTTAGGTCTTCATGTAAAAAAAAGTATATTTTTTTTGAAAAATTAAGCATTTCATAACACCTCCTGTAACAGCAAAATAATCTTCTGAAAAAGAAATATTTACGACCAATATACGAATAGTATTACGGCTCAATTAACCGAAAAAATGAAGTTTTTAAGGCCTTATTGTAGATTTTTTTTCTTGAAAAGTTTGGGATTTTAAAATCATTCGTCTAATTTTGCATCATCAAAACAGAAAAACACTGTAAGAAAAAAGGTTTCGTAGCTCAATTGGATAGAGCATCTGACTACGGATCAGAAGGTTTGGGGTTCGAATCCCTACGAGACCACTAGAAAGAAAACCTGATACGTTCAGGTGTAAGCATTAAGCCTCACAATAACATTGTGAGGCTTTTTTGTTTTCGTACTTTTGCACCACGTTGCACCAGACGACACCAGAAAGAAAAAAAAGTTACACCAAAAAGGTGCTAGTATTGTTACACCACTTATGTTACACCAAAATTATGTCTGCAATATCTTTTAACATTGAATTAGACCCCAAAGAAAAGAAAAACGGGAAACACGAAATACGCATCAGAATGAGCCAAAATCGCAAGCATAAGCGGTTTAATGTTGGCTTTGCTATCGAAAAAAAGCTCTGGAATGCCGAAAAACAACAAGTTCGGGCGACTCACCCGCTTTCGACCATTATAAATGCGGCAATACAAACTAAATTAATGGAGGTTCAAAAAGAGTACCTTCAATCGGTTCCTTTGGAGCAACCGATTTCTATAGCCGAACTCCAGAAAAAAGCTAAGCGTGATGTTGCTGGTGGGGACTTTGTATCGTATTTTAAAGAGCGTTTAAATACTTATGAAAATGGGTCAACCCGAAGAACATTGGAAAAAGTCCTTGCTAAACTGGAAACTTATCTAAAAGGGAAGGAACTCTACTTTACCGAAATCAACCACGATTTTCTGGATAACTATGTAATTCATCTTCGAAGAGTGCTTGGAAACTCAGATAGTACCATACATCATAATGTAAGGACACTTCGAGCTATATTTAATCAGGCATTGGTATCTCAGCGATATGTACCTAAAGGTATATCGCCATTTTTTGGATATAAACTTTCTAAAGGAAAGAGCAACAGAAGTAAACTAAACATTGAGGAGATTGAGAAAATTGAAGCTTTTCAACCTGCTGAAGGAACCAACCTATTCCATGCAAGAAATTTCTTTCTACTCTCTTACTATTTATTAGGAATGAGAGTTTCGAGTATGATTAAACTAAAGTGGTCCAACATTGACGGGAATCGTTGTAGATATCAAGCTGCAAAAGGAGACAAGCCTATGGACGTACTAATACCTCCTAAAGGTTTAGAAATTTTAGAATTTTATAGAAATGCAAACAAACGAGGCTCAGAGTATATTTTCCCATTTCTGAAAAAGGGCGAAAAAATTGACCCATCATCCAAGGAGGATGCTCAAAAGCTGGAGTCAATCACTGCAACTATCAATAAAAATCTTAAAAAGATAGCAGGCGAATTAGGTATTGAGAAGAATATCTCCTCCCACGTAGCAAGGCATTCATTTGCCTATACTGCACGAAAAAGGACTGGTAATGATATATATGCTATTCAAAAAGCTCTCGGTCACAGCTCTGTATCTGTAACCGAGAATTATTTTGGGAGTGAGGAGACGATTGAAGCAGATGGTTTATCAAAATTATTGTTTGAGTAATTCACTTTCAATTTCTTTTAATTTATTTATGACTTCGGAAGCACTTTTTTCAAATTCTGAGCGAGCTAGTTCCGAATTACTATTTATCCAATCGATTACTTTGAGGAGTAGTTCTTTTTTTAACCTTGATTTATCATCTTTACAATTCCTGATTTCCTGAAAATCAGCATCAAATACCGGAGGGTAGTACTCTTCAAAATCATGTTTAGAAAATTGACTAAATCGATTAGAATATACTTTATCTATAAAACATTTGTGAAATTCTTCAATCACTTGAGTTTCTTTTTCTCCTGCATCAAGAATTACCCAAATTGCATTTTCATACAATTCGTGCATATGTAGAAATACGAATAAATCTTTTAATGAATTGTATTTCGATTTGACATTTGTAAACCCTCTGCAAGAAAAGGTCTTCACCTTATGTCGAAGACCTGGGACAAACCAGTCTATAAGATACCTTATTATAGTTTCTGCAGAGGATTCCTCAAGCAGTATCCAATATTTGTAGAAAAAGGAATCAAATACGTCGTATCCTAACTCCTTAAGCAATTCTATTCTTTCATCAGAAGTACTTACTTCTTGTATTGTTGCCACTACTTCTCTTAAATCAAATTCATTAGTTTGGATTTCAGACCGTATAGCAAACACCTTAGCACTTTCTGATGCACCTAACTGTTTTAGTACAACACTTGAATGAGACGAAATAAAAAATTGATTTGTTTCAGATTTTTTTATTATCAAATTCATTAGCTCCTTCAGAGCACCAGGATGGATATCATTCTCAGGCTCTTCTATTAGAACTATTTTCCGTTCTGCCATACATATTTCATAAATGAGACCAAGTAAATTTGGCACACCATCTCCCATAGCTTCAATCGCTATATAGGCACCATAATAGACCTGAAAACCTAATGTTTTTCCTCTAGGTACTGGAATTGTAGTGACTCTGAACCCCAAAATCTTTTCACAAGATTCCTTGAAAAGTTCAAAATTAGGATGTGAATCATTATTTATTGAATCAATTTTGGGAATGATATTGTCTAGCTTTCCAGTAAATGAATTAACAGATTCATAGCCAATCTGTTGATTGTATTTTTCAACTTTACGACCTGACCAAAAAGGTAGGATATAGATTTCATCTTTCTCAATGTAGAAATCTTGATTTTTAAATAAGGCGCCTTTCTTGGCAGTAGAGGAGTACAATGGAATACCTCGGTTAATTGCATTTCCCATTAAAATAACTTCGTCTACTTCAATCGTTCGAGAATAATGCTCTAATTGGATAAAAATTCGAGCACTATCATATCCGATTGAAACATCTTCGTCATTTAAAATCTGATTTTGAAGAGAATACACAGATTTTAGAATTGTAGATTTTCCTGAGTTGTTTTTACCAACAAATAAATTAATAGTTGGACTTATTTCTAAGAAAGCGCTTAAGAAACCTCTGAGTGTAGTAAGCGAAATGGTTTTTACAATCATAACTATTTTTTTAGCACTAATATAATTAATTATCTAATCCAAGCCTCTACCTCGCTTGCTTCTGAAAGTGGCAATTGCGTTTTTATAGAGGCTATATAGTAATCTCGTCCTTTGTGGTGAAAAGCCATATTTGCCCCTGAAGTTCTGTGAAAGTCGGTATCAGCTAGGTCCAATGCACTTAGGTTGATACTCAGGGGGCGCATAGAGGCTGTTAGTCTCCAGCTCTCGTATTCACTCCAAAAGTTATCAACCAAATTGTTTGCTCCATGCCAGGCTAATCGAATACCTGGCATTTCGTTAGTGGCTGTTGGCAATCCGTTGACCATACCATTCCAAAACAAGATTCTAGTTTTGAAGGTATTCGAACCTTGATTAAGTCTTGTCGAAACTCCCGCCTGTTTGGCAATTGCCAAGCCAGTGGCCGTGTCCTTGGTTAGAGTACTAATCCTCGTTTTGAGGCTAAACAGTTGCCCAACTACTCCCTGCTCCTGTGGAGCTGTAGTATATTTTTCAAAATCTGAAGGAGGTACTTTCATCAAATCGTCATTACTTTCACGCTCCCAGTCCAGCTCCAGACGGTTGAGCTTTTCGGGAGTACGGCGCTTGGATGGGGCGACCTTACCCGTAAAGTTCAACCGGGTTTCGCTGTTCATTAGTGTTTTTCCAAATTTCCCTACTAGTTTTCTTGCCTGAACATCGAAGAAAAATACCACGTTGAAAAGCTTGCGTAAGTCTAGCAAGAAATCGACTATCGTTTGCTCTTCAGGCAAATGATTGGCATATTCGATGGTCGTGCGGTCGTCGAGCGAAAAGGTATTATACACAAGCATTCGCTTGTATAGTTCGCTTGTGAAAAATTCCCCTTCTACTGTGAAGTTGCAAAGCGCTTGCATTCGCTCGAACAAATACCGGACAAATAGCATAGGTACTTTGGTACTGTCTGCTATGTATGCTCCTGCATTGTAGTCGTTCATCCGACCAGTGTACCATGGCGCCGACTCGTTACCGTAGAAACCGCTATTGATTATAACAGGCAAGGCATACTTTGCCGTTAAGTGGTCTACATTAGCCCCAAAATTGGCTGGTATAGCCTCGGCTCCAAGCGGTAACTTATTGAAAGTTGTCCGCTGATAGTCTCCGAAAAACTCGCTTAGGTTTTGAGTGAAAGCAACTATATAACCCTCTTCAGATACGTCAACTAGGTAAATAAAACCACATTCAAAGAGGACACCGTAAGCATACTTTTCGCATAAATACTGCACTGAGCTAAGCTGACTTTGTGGCAAATAGTACCAGTTGAACAGTTGGTCTGATACTGGAGAAAATGGTATTACAAAATCATTGACTTTTGACCCTTGCACAGTCGAAAAGTCAAAGAGTGGGTTGTAACGTTCGAAAACTACCTTATTGGTGCTTTGCCAAGGCACTTGTTTACCGTCGATGAGCAAATAAAAATCCATATTACTTCAAGTTTGATTTGGCCGTATTGGCTTCAATTCGTCCTAATGTGTGTAAAATATCGCCTGTTCCTGTTGGCTTATCTCGAATTTGGTCGAGTTTTTGGCCGTGTGCCTGAAGCTCCGACAGAATATAACGTTGTAGCATTATTGCAGTCGCTTTGAGATTCTTTTGTTCAGCTCTCCACTCGTTTTCTGACTTAGTTTTTGCGTCGTGGAGCTGTCTCTTGAGCTTCCAACCTTCGTCAAAAAGGTCCTGATGTTGCTGCATAATTTCGTCGATAGCTGCATTCCAAAAAGTCTTATTATCGATGGAATGTTTTTGAGCAAAATCAAGCTGTTTTCGGAGTGTTGAGACCACTAGGGCAAAGGCATCGCGCTGAGACTTGTCGATATCGTTGAGCTTCGTAACATTATCCTCCAACAATTCTTTCGACACCTGGGCAATTGAATTGATGGATTTGAATACTTTGGTGTGGTCATTGAAAACGTCCATGAATGCCCTGGCAATTTGAACAATTTGGTTATTATTCAAATTGGTCAACTTGAAATTCTGATTATTCGAGTTCTTGAGCAAATCTCGCATATCTGCGGTATTTTGCTTAATCTCTGCCATATCCTTAGCCGATTTCTTCGACTCCTCCATCATGGCATCCGTATTAGCTGGAGTGATAGAGGAGCTTGAGCTACCACCACCAGAGCCGTCGGTACTACCTGTATCAATTGTTCCTCCATCGGCATACATTCGATTGCCTGAAGCTGTCAAAATACCTCCGTTTGCCATCGTGATAGGTGCGCCGTTTTGGTACATAGAGCTACGTAATAACTTATCGACAATTGGACCATTGTTCTTATAAGTATTCCGGCTTAATACCATTACAGGCTCACCGCCTTCAATTTCGCCAACTTCCTGACCCGTGCGACGGTTAATCATTGCAATACCTGCTTCTCCATATTTGCTACCATGGGAGTCGCCTTGACTTACAAAAGCATTGCGAGGAATCGAAGCGCCTGAGCGTGCAAATACTTTTCCTTCAGAGTTTACAACACCCCCAACACGACCTTCAAATTTTTGTCTTGATATATTTGCGACTTGGATACCACCTGCAACCGCAGCAAGTGCCGCCATGATAGCACCAATAGGCCAGCCAAACATGGCGAATGACTTCAAGGCTGCCTGAGCTGTGTTGATTACAGCTTGGGCAATATTCATCTTTTTTTCACGCTCAAAGGCATCTTTTCGAGCCTGACGCTCTTTGGCTGCTGCTTGGGTATTAATCTTATCTTTTTCCGCTTCAAATTGTTCTTTCGTTATTTTTCCACTATCGTACTGTTTTTGCCAGCTTTCGAGTTGAGCATTTTTTTCGGCTGTAATCTTTTGCAATTGACTTTCAAGAAACTGCTGGTTGAGCTTTTTGAGCGTTTCAATTCCCTGTGATGCAGCATCCGAAATTTGTTGCGTTTTTTCGCTAAAATCCTGAAGCTTTTTGAGGTTGGCGTCCTTATCATTTTTGACTTTATCAGCCAAAAACTTCATGAACGAGGTAAAATCGCCCTTCATGGCCGCATCTAATCCCTCAAAAAACTTTTTGTTATTTTCCTCGCGCTGTTTGTTTTGCTCCTCATTCAGCTTGGTTTTATCCTGCTGAAACTTTTGCTCTTCGGTCGAAAGTTTAGCCTTTAGTTTGGAGTCGATGTTCTCGAGAGCAATGCGCCTCTGGTCGGTATCCGAGATACTTTCTTGAATCCGGGCTTTTTCGGCTGCCGCTTCGTTGGCTAACTGCTGTTGCTTGTATCTCCATTCGGTTTCGAGTAAGTTGCGTTTAGCATCCCACATTTCAGCCGAATTTTTCTTTGTCAGGTCTAATGTATTTTGTGCCTTAGCAACTTCAGCCGAAAATTCTGCATCAAAGAGGGCTTTGGATTCCTTCAGACGCTCGTCTCTTAGCTTTTTCTCTTCAGCCGCTGTTTTGTCGCGAAGTTTTTTATCCTCATCATCCTTTTTCTTGCGAAATTCAGCTTCTGCTTTGTCAATTTCATTGATTCGCTCTTTTTCAAGTTTTTCAAGGGCATCGTTTTTCTTGGTTTCCGAAGCAATCGAATTTTTGATGGCATCGGCTTCTTGCTTGTACTTGAAATTGATTTCTTCTACTTTGCGTTTTTTCTCATCGGCAATTGCCTTAATTCGCATCGTTTCGAGCTTCTTATCCAAGTCTTTTTCAGCCTTTTCGGTATCAGCTCTAAGTTTGTCATCAGCCTTTTTCTGTTGGGCAAGTTGCTTTTCTTTCTCCTTTTGCTTTTTCTCAAGTTCCTTTTTTTCCTTATCGGTCATGGTATCTTGAGTCTTGGCGTGCTCCTGCTGAATCTTAGCATTTGTGGCCGTGGTCGTTGCTACGTTTGCCGTATTAGTATCCGACCACATCTTTTTGATAGAGTCGAAATTTGCTTGAGCATTTTTGGCAAGGGTATCAAAATTCGCCTTTGGATCTATTTTAAAGTTTGAACCAAAAAAGTTGGCAACCTCCTTTCCTTTATTGATTACAGCATTCAGTCCATCCATAAAAACATTAATGGCCGTAAGTCCCGCCAAAAATGCTGTGGCAACCGCCTTGAGGGAGAAAGTGATATTATCGATAACCGTTTGTAGGAAGCCTGATGACTTAGCACCATCCATCCAAGATTCAAATAGGCTTACCGCAGAGTCCCAAACTCTTCCAAAAATGTCGCCTAAGCTGTCAAAAAGTTTCGAAAGAGGGTTTGTACCAGTAAATAGGTCCTGAACGACTGAAATACCCCAGTTCATTGCATCGATTAGTAAGCCAAAAACAGGCTTTAACCCTTCACCGATAGTCAGTTTGAGGGTGTCAAAATTATCCCCTAAGTTGGATACACGCCCTTCAAGTGTTTGACTAATTGCTGCCATACCACCAACAACACCTTCTAATTCACCGAACGAAAGCAAAGCTGCTTGTATAGATTCGGGAGTGTTAGCAACTGTTTTTTGAACTCCTTTGAAACTTAGCTCCACTTGGTCGCCCGACTTTGACGCTTGAATACCGAATTCCTTCAGGCGTTCGAACTCACCAGTGGCCGCATCAAGAACAGCTTCTGTAAGTTGGTCAAAGCTTTTTCCTTGTGAAGCAGCTATATCACCGAGTTTGCGCATTTCTTCCATAGAAGGTTGAATACCTCGGTTGATATATTTTACATAGCTTTCGGTAAGTTCATCGACTGAAAAAGGAGTTTCGGCCGCAAACTTTTTGATGTCGCCGATGGCCGCAGAAGCAGCTTCCTGCGAACCAAGCGAGTTTTTCAAAACAGCCTCGTACTTTTCGAACTTTGCTGTAGTCTCAAAAATTTCCTTACCGAGCTCCATCACTTGAGACGCAAGTCCTTGAGCAAGGTCTAACAATCCTGAGCCTGTGAAAACACCTACTGCCGAGGTTTTCATTTTGTCCCACAGTGACTCTTGCTTGTCCACCTCATAGCCCAAATCTTTCATCTGCTTTTCTACAGACTCGATGCGACCATTGACAGTATTAAGCTCTTTGAGTTTTTCTATCCATTCATCAGAGCCTACAGTGAGTTGATGGAGCTCCGATTCTAACTTCTTGGCATGGGCTTGGAGCTCACTGAAGGACGCACTATTAAGGTCGATTTCATTGCCAAAACCCTTCATAGCCGCCTTAGCATTGTCTATCATGCCATCGACTTTTTGGATTTCATCCAATTTGTCAAGCCATTCATCTGAGCCAATTTTGAGCTGATTGAGCTGGGCGTGGAGTAGCTTGGAGTGCGCCTGTAGCTGGTCCATTGAAGCAGTATTAAGGTCAATTGCTTGGGCATTGTCCTCAATCACTTTTCCGAAATTTTTGGCAGCATCTTTTGCCTCAGCAATAATGCCGTTGACAGTATTAAGCTCTTCTAGCTTTGCAATCCATTCATCTGAGCCAATTTTAAGCTTATTGAGTTCAGACTGAAGCTGTCGTGAACGAGCTGTCAGCTCATTCATACTTGCATCATTCAGGTCGATGTTGCTTGTGAACTCCTTGAGCTCGGCATTAACTTCACGTTGTCGCTCCTTCAGCTCTTTCCAAGCTTCTGAGCCAACTTGCCCCGACTCCTTCATATTGCGGAGCTCTTTATTAATCTCTCTAGCTTCAGATTTTAAGCTTTCAAGACTAACTCTTGGTTCTTCATCCTCAAGTTCGAGGACGACTTTTGCTTTCTCTACAAATTCCATCTATCACAAAAAAAAAGTCACAATGCAATTTGCATCATGACTTTTTATCTATTCTGTTCGCATTTTAGGTGGTACCAGAAAGTTCCTGTGCTATCTGCCAACTTACGAATTCAGATGTCAACCATTTGAGGCGTTTTTTGGCCGTGTTAATCATCTTCATTTTGTTTTCATTGTACCAAGTTCCACGATATCCACGCTTAGCACTCACCGCCATTCGTTTGCTTTTTGAAAATGCCCATGCTAAGCGATTGACGTCGGCAATACTTTCGACTCGTTTGTTCTTATATCCTGGCACGTAGGCAAACTTTGTAATACCCGTTTTTTCGATGAAAAATTCCATTGCATCGGTTGGGGGCATGTGCATATTATAGCTCAATACCTTCATATCCTTATAGCGCCCATACCCATCAAAAACAATTTCCCCCGCAATTCCTGTAGCTTTTTTGACGACAAAGCGTTGAAATGAGTTTTTCAGCTCATCCGTCAACACTAACCTTTTCCGCTCGATGGCATCCTGAAAATTCTTTTCAGCTTCTTGCATGATTTCAGCCATCATTTTTTTTAGTTCTGCATCGTAATTCATATTATTCTACAGACAAATACACCGTTGCCGATGATGGTATAGGGGTCGGAAACGTGACAGTGACATAATAATTATTTGCTTGAAACTCGGCTGGCGTAACTACTCGATTGACTTTGAGCACACCATTATAATAGAGCTTAATAGTCTTTTGGAGTAGGTTACCACCCATAGTCATGCGATAATCAAAACCACCGCTATCACATGGCAAAATACAATCATTCGAACCCTGCGGATACTTAACAGATGCAGGGTTGGTATTAGACTGAATAGCCCAACCAACGCCATACACAACGTCGGCACTTGTACCATAGGCGCCAGGTCCTCCGTAGAGCTGTCCGCCTGAGTCTCCTCCGGATTTATCAAACCATCGGTAATTGAACTTACCTGCGGGCACTCCTCCAGCTATAGCATACAGCTCTGGAGCAATTGAACAGGTAGCACCATTGGCAGGATTGTTAGCATATTCCTGCGTATTGAGCCTACTCCAAGCCGCTTCGGCCTTTGCATTTGCATCAGCTTGAGACAGCTCCGAGCCATAGGCCTGAGCCGGTACTACAACAACTGCTTTTGAGCCTGTTTGTCCATTTGGGCAATTATTACGGGTGTAGGAACCTACTCTATTGATTGCCACAGACAGATATGGCGTTGTCGATAAAGCACAAGCATTGGTCGGTACTGGTGGAATGTAGCCTTCAGAATCGGGCGTATTAGGCTTAATTTGTAGAGGCTTTACTCCAGCTCCCGTATCGAGGTAATACTTTTCGATAATGTTAACTTGCTGAAGCCCCGCACGTCGTCCGTTCGCATCTAATAAACATCCTCCATATTGGTAAGGGCGCCAGCTCGTTGGGCGCTCCACCTTGGCTGCTGCAATAGGCAATGGGGTTACATTTGTTTCACGGTTCGAGTACTCAAAAGTTATCTCTCGACCTGTCAAATTATCGTCATCCTGTTCCTTTAGTAAGGAGTCATTGACGATTACAAGGGGTATATATTCCCTATCAGTCACAAGGATAACTTGTTTTGTGAGCATTAGGTCATGGTATTTCCAAAGCTCTTTTTTGGATATCCATCCCGTGTTTACTATCAGCTCTCTAAAGCCATTAACTCGGTTAGTAGTACGCTCGGAAAATGTAGGGGAGTAGTTGAAAGGCTGTTCTCTTTCAAAAACTTGTCTGGATACCTTAACATTTTCAGTGGCTTGACCGGTGAGGCAAATGGTATCAAAACCGCCAATGCTATTTTGATAGATTATGTATCGAATATTTCTTTCGTAGGAATAGTCGATATCATATTGCCTCGCCTCTGTAAGTCTTTGTTGAAATTCGTTAGATAGCCAAACTTTGTAGGACTTTACAACCTTTGGTAATGCTCCTAATCCAAGCACTGTTGGACCAACAGGCACACAGTACACCGTATAAGGGATAATGCCCGACAGCTCGGCACGGCTAATAACTTCGCTAGTATTATCCTCATAAGTCACCTCGACCCTTGTGGTGATCTTAGCGGGTGTCGGTGAAATGTTAGATAGCCAATACAAATATTCGGGCGCATCTTTTCGTACCTTTTTGGTAGTATCCTGAAAAGTGAGAAAAGACCTGCGGGCGCCGATATAGTTTGTAAAAAAAGTATCTTTCCACTCGGCAAAATATTCTTCCTGAATACCTCCTTTGATAGCCCACAAAATTTGTCCAGTACCACTTTGCTCTGTGGTACCTTTCTTTGCTTTGTAAGCTGTGTAAAAATTAACAGTTGCCTCTGGGCAAACAGATATTTTTGACTGTCCAAAGGTTGGAGGTTTGATGCCTAAATATGAATCAATCAACTCTTCGATACTGAAGGTTGCACCTGGAAAAACTTTGGAGGTACCAATCATGTAGGGAGGCTGTTCACTTGCCTCCTGTGTAGCTTTTTTCTCGAAGGTACTAGCACGATAATAGGATGGCAAAAACACATCGAGGTAATATCGAATGCCAGCTCTATTAACTACATCAGGGTCGAAAGCATCGACGGTAATTTCAATCGGATTTCGACTAAGGCACATAGGCTCAAAGGTCGAGTTTGATAGTGCATCCATATTAATTCAAAACATCATTTGCGTGAAAAGAAGCCTCAAAATTGAGGATATAGCCATAATGGCTTGAGTTGAAAAGGAAAGGGTTAAGCGGTACCTTTTGCATACCTGTCAGCTCGCAAACAATTATGGCTTTTTGGTTATCTTCTTTGAGCTTATTTTGAAGGTTTTGGAGTAGGCGAACTGCCTTTTGGTATGCCTGAATACGGGTAAGCTTATCATCCAATTGACCAGAATACATACAGGTTACAGAGAAACGGTATTTCTCCATCAGGTTTGACATTTCGTTATTCTCGGTTAAGATGTGAGGTAGGTCAAGCCATAAGCAAGGATAATGAAAAGCCTCTTGAGTAGATGCTTGCATGACATCTTCTTCAGTGCCGAAAACGAAATAGGGAGCATCGACATGATTTTGGGCAAATTGCTCAAGGTAATTAGAAGTACTTTCTAAGTCTGAAAATATGTAATTCATCTTCGTAGCTGTTTTTTGATGAAATTACATATTGAGAAATAGGATTATTTGGACTTATTTCAAACAAGAACGGGTGTCGTAAGATACAACACCCGTTCTTGTTCTTTTATAAATATGAAAGTCGCTCTGTCAAAATTTCACTATAAGTTTTCATAATAAGCAACTGCGATTTCAAAAGTGATTTTTGAATAGGGTCAACTTTTCGAAAATCTTTACCAGAAATAAATATTTCGAGTTTGTCAATTTTCTCATCGAGCTGTGCTTTTTCATCATTTAGACAGTCTTTAAATGTATTCATAGTGATAGTTTAGTTTTCAAATTTTCGACGCCATTCTTCCTGCGCCTTGAGCATATCTTCTTCCTCCTTTTCCGCCTTTACTTTCTTATGTTTGAGATACATATAGATGGTTTCGATAGGCGTTGCACAAACAGCATTGAAATTGCCATAAATTCCCGATTCTGAAACGTCCTCTAGCATAGCAATACATCCTTCGCCTGAAGGGAATAAAGGTTGCATTCCTTCAGCCTCTTCAAACAGGGAGGTATAACGGTCAATGAAGCCTTTGAGCATATTGCTGTAATATTCTTGTACGCCAGCAACAACCCCAAAACTTAGCTTTTCCTTGAAAACGGCCGCACGCTCGTCGGCAAGGATAGTATTATACTCCTCTCTTACATCCCCATTCCATTTTGTAGAGTTTCTGAATTCTAAAAGGTCTTTGCGCTCTGGACGGCAAAGGGTCGCCACTAGACTAAAAGCAGAATCAAAACGGGAATGATTAGTAAAATGCGCATAGTGGAGTAATGACATAGCGTACTCGATAGCACTTGTGTTTGAAAACCGCTCCCCTGGCAAATAGTACTTCACATCGTCTACTTTGAAATATTCGAAAGGTTTCTTGGTAACCTCAAAGAATTTCACCCAATCACTTAAGCGATATAAGGCAAGTCGCTGTTCAGTAATAAGCAGCTTGAATGCCTTATTGGGTATTCGACTAAGCACCAATGTGATATCTTTCCGGATATCGTTGTAAGTTT
>NZ_JBMLSD010000149.1:0-1755 GCF_049240685.1 Flectobacillus sp. | reverse complement strand
AATCGACTCCTTTTATCATCGCTCTTTGCTCATTGCCTCTGGTTTTTTAAGATTTTAAAGAGTGTCGTAAAAAAGCGTTACTTCGGTGGACGGCGTGCAGAGGTTCGAATCCTTCATATCAATAATTTATGTTGAATGATAGCACAAATCGCTTTTTGCTTGTTACCTCTTTATTTCCCTTTAAATAGTTCTACATCTTTTACAAAACAATTATACAAATTCTAAAAAAATGGAAATAGAAATCATTACCCAAGAAGATTTACAACAATTGGGTGTACATCATGAAGAGGCCTACCCAAAATTCTTGAGGGTAGCCAATGGTTTGTTAAATAATGGGGTTTATCCCAAATCTCATATATTGTTATTGTTTGCTCAAATGATAGATTCGCCAAAAAAGTTTAGTTTTTCCAAAAACAAACTGACCAATTTGGCGCTCTACACCAAGCATTTGAAAGAGATAGGTCAAGAGCTTGTTTTATCAGTATATGGACAATCCTTGTTGGAGGCAGAAAAAAACAAACCTAAATATGAATTACCTAAGACAGGTCGTCAGTCAGAAAACTATTTTGATTTAAGAGAAGAAGCATTATCCTACCGAATTTACGGAGGAAATTACATAGAGCAAGGCGCCTTGGACCAAATGCAAACAGCGATGAAATTACCAATTTCGATAGCTGGAGCATTGATGCCCGATGCACATCAAGGATATGGATTGCCTATTGGCGGAGTTTTGGCAACTACAGCAAATACCGTGATTCCGTATGCTGTAGGGGTGGATATTGCCTGCCGTATGTGTATGAGCGTATTTGATTTACCTGTGTCGATGATTCAACGAGAAGATAAATTGTTGAAAAAAATGCTTGAAAACCATAGCTTCTTTGGGATGGGTTCAGAGTCGAAGCAGAAATATGATGATACACTTTTTGACCGCTCGGAATGGACTGCAACAAAGTTAATTCGAGACTTAAAAGATAAAGCTTATCGACAATTAGGAACGTCAGGAACAGGTAATCATTTTGTTGAATGGGGTGTTTTAGAGATTTTAGAGCAAGACGAATTAATGGATTTACCCGTAGGAAAATACCTTACCTTATTGTCACATTCGGGGTCAAGAGGATTTGGTGGCGCTATTGCCAATCATTATTCAAAGATAGCGATGGAAAAAACTAGGCTTCCTAAAGAGGCGAAACATTTGGCATGGCTAGATATGAATAGCGAAGAAGGGCAAGAATATTGGTTATCTATGAATTTAGCAGGAGATTATGCCTCTGCCAATCATCATGAGATTCATAATAAAATTGCTGCTGCCTTGAACCAAACGCCATTAAAGCGAATCGAGAACCACCATAATTTTGCATGGGAAGAACGCCTTGCTGATGGAACTCCAGTAATTGTACATCGAAAAGGAGCCACGCCTGCTGGTAGCCAAGATTTAGGGATTATTCCTGCCTCGATGACTCAGCCTGGCTATGTGATTCGAGGAAAAGGTACACCAGAGGGATTAAATTCTGCTTCGCATGGCGCAGGTCGTAAAATGTCAAGAACCAAAGCATTGGGTATGCTGACCAAAGATGATTTGCAAACAGAATTAAAAAAAGCACAAGTACAACTCATTGGTGCGGACTTGGATGAAGCCCCTCAGGCGTATAAGGATATTCGAAAAGTAATGGATGCTCAAACTGATTTAGTACAAGTACTAGCGCAGTTTAGTCCCAAAATTGTACGAATGGCCGACGGTCGTGAAAAGGCAGAAGA
>NZ_JBMLSD010000148.1:1318-14053 GCF_049240685.1 Flectobacillus sp. | reverse complement strand
AGGCACAGAGGCACAGAGGGATTTTTTGTAGAGAGGGATAGAGGGAACAGGCACAGAGGCACAGAGGGATTTTTTGTAGAGAGGGATAGAGGGAACAGGCACAAAGGCACAAAGGGATTTTTTGTAGAGACGCAATGCTTGCGTCTCAGCGATGGAGAAGACACAACGTGATTTTGGGTAAAGACACTATCCTACTGTCATGTATTTGATAGATTTTTTTCACACTTTGTGCCTCTTTGCCTCTGCGCTTTTGTTTAAAAGCCTTTAAGGTATTATCATAACCTTGGTCGTTGTTATGGACTTTGGTTGTCACAAACAATTCGCTTCTCTGGATATTACTTCGTCGTATGGCATTGCCGATTTCTATCTCATTTTCATACATCGAAGCCGTATCAATTAATCGATAGCCTGTCTCAATCGCCCATTCTACGGCTTGCTCGGCTTCTTGGTTGTACATATCATACACTCCAAGCCCCAACAAAGGCATGGTTTGTCCCGTATTTAAAGTTGTATATAACTGCATGGTTTTAGATTATTTGTGTATTGGTGATTGAGTGATTTTATTAAATATTTCGTCGACAAAAATCACTCAATCACCACTCATTCAATCGCTCAATAACTATCAAGTCCAAGTAATTTTTTGCCTAAATCTGACAAAACTGCTGTTTCGTATCGGTCTCTTTCAAAATTTCTTGGGTCGCCTGGGAATGCGTATCCTTCAGGAGCGATACGGTTTTTCCATGAATTAATTCGCCAGTTTTTCAAAGCCTCATTGTCTTCCTCGGCTGGCATCATCGAAATATATTGGGCAATACGCACCTTATCTTCACTCTTATTTGGACGAATGCCATGTGGCTGTGTACTATTAAAAATAAGCAAATCTCCAGCTTCTAGTTTTACTTTGACTAATTGGTCTTCAAATCCAGTAATATCTGGTTTAAATCTGTCTCTATCTTCTGGTTGAGTCAATTTCCAAGTATCATAAGTACGATATAACTCAGGAATACATTGAAAACCTCCCATATTTTCGTCCGTCTGGTCAGCCAATGCTAAAACTCCCTGTACATTCTGAGGGCGAGTTTCGGGGTCATAGTCCCAGTGGATAAAACCCTTGAAAATATGATTTGGTCGCATCGGGAAATTCAAATTTGCTCTGTCAATGGTTACCCACAATTTTTCGGTACCCCAAACGTCCACAAAAGCATCATATACACGTTGTGCCTGACGGTTTTCCCACAACAACTGATGATTATACACCTCGACCATGCCACTGCCTACCAATTCCTTCATTTGCATTTCGGCTCTCGGTGCTGAATACCAAGTGTCAGGATTCGTAGGATCTTTTTCCTCAAACTCCCAAAGAAAGGCTGCTGTCTTTGCGGCTTGCTCACGTGAGATGGCATTTTTGATGACTACATACCCATTATGAATCCAAAATTGCCAATCTTCTTCGCTCAATACACGTAAGGGTTTACCATTGCTACGGTCATTCAAACCGATTTTGCTACTCGTCGCAGTCGAAGGATTTCCCGGAATATCTTTATGATTTTGATTGGCCATCATTGTAGGGGCCATTGTCGGAGTCATTTGCATGGTCTTGTTAGTTTAGTAATATCTATTATTGAAATTGTTATACAAATTTATCCTGTTATTCTACTCAAAATCTTGGCTAATAATTGCCATTTTTTGAACAATTTTGATTTTTTGATAAATAATGATTTGCAAATGGATAAATAAAGTTCAAAATTTGACAAATTCATAGCAAGCTCATAAGCTAGTTGATTGTGCTTAAACGGTATTTTGAGGTTTTTTTTTAAAATCCACAGCAAAGAACTATGAAACTCGTTTTAGAAGAATTTTCTCCAGACTCTAATAGCTCATTTCGGATTATGCAAAATCCAAGATTGAGTCAGATTTTTTATTGGCATTTTCACCCCGAAATCGAACTGGTCTATATCGAAGGTACTGATGGGACTAGGCATGTAGGCGAGCATATATCGCGCTATAATTACAATGATTTGGTGTTGATAGGCTCTAATATTCCGCATCTCAATTTTGATTACATGGTCAAGACGGAGGATTATGAAAAAGTAGTTTTGCAGTTGAGCCCGTCATTTTTGGGAAATGGACTGACCCAAACGCCCGAACTCAAAGGAATAGCCGAGCTGTTTGAGCGTTCACAATACGGTATTGCTTTTGGCGAAAATGTAAAGATAGCATTGGCCGAAAGAATGAAAAATATCCGTACAATTCCCCCTTTTGAGCAGTTTTTGGAGGTATTGACCATTTTTCAGTTTTTAGCTAATACGACTGAATACGAACTTTTACACGAAAAACCTGTTGAAAATCAATATAACAAAAAAGACCAAGAGCGTATCAAACGCTTGTATCAGTTTATCGATGAAAACTATCAGCGAAAAATAGAACTGAGCGAAGTCGCCGAAATGACTAATCTGTCAGAAGCGGCTTTTTGTCGCTATTTTAAAAGAATGACACGCCTGACTTTTATCGAATTTTTGAATCATTATCGGGTCAATCAAGCCAAAAATTTATTGCTTTTAGACAAAAATGTTACCGAAACCTGCTTCGATTGTGGATTTGAAAGTATGTCCTATTTTAACAGAACTTTCAAAAAGCTGACTGGAGTCAACCCTTTGGCATTTAAAAAGCATTATTTTTGAGACTTGTGTAGATTAATCTGTGGTTAACCAATAAAATAGAATGACTCCTTTTATAAGTTTAGAAAATACAGCACTCAGAAAATTTGAAAAAATTGTCGTCCGTAACCTCACTTGGCAAATAGAAGACCAACAGCATTGGGCTATTGTAGGCGAAAATGGTTCGGGTAAAACCACCTTATTGGAAGCCTTGGCTGGTAAAATTCCATTTGTGGGAGGAAAAGTTAAATTCCATTTTCTGGAAGAAGGACAATTACTGAAAGATAAAATCGAGTTGGTATCCAGAGATTATTCTGGAAATCGCATCCTGAATTCTGCCGCACAATATTACCAACAGCGTTTTAATGTATATGATGCCGAAAACTCGCCAACAGTTCGTGAGTTTTTGACAGACCAAATGAAGCCAATAGGTACAATTGATGAAAAATCGGTTAAATTACCTCCTTCGCCATATACCGAAGATGAGTTATTGAATGCTGCAAAAGTATTGCGTATCGAGCATTTGCTCGAACGTAAATTGATGACCCTTTCAAACGGAGAAACTCGTCGTACCTTACTGACTCGTTCTTTCCTAAAACGTCCTAAAGTGATGTTATTGGATACCCCATTTGTGGGCTTAGATGTCGCTTCCAGAGCCATATTGCATGAGGCAATCAATGCTATTTCGCAACATGGCACACATATCATTTTGGTAACTACGCCCGATGAAATTCCGACTTGTATTACGAATGTTTTTGAACTAAAGAAAAGTACCGAAACCGAAACTACACAGGAGGTCAATTTAGATCATGCTCTCTTGGAAGAACTTTTGGCATCGAGCACAAGCCAAGATAACTTCGAATACGCTGTTCGTATGCGTAACGTAAACGTAAGTTATGGAAACAAAAAGGTACTGAATACGCTCAATTGGGAAGTAAAACGTGGTGAAAAATGGGCTGTATTAGGGCCAAATGGTTCTGGTAAATCTACACTTTTGAGTCTTATTAATGCCGATAATCCACAAAGTTATGCCAATGATTTTGACCTTTTCGACCGAAAAAGAGGTTCGGGAGAGTCGATTTGGGATATCAAAGGCAAAATAGGGTTTGTATCGCCTGAACTACATTTATTTTTTACCAAGCGTACAGAAGTATTTAAAGCTGTTGCCTCTGGGTTGTACAATACCAATGGTTTGTATCAAGCATTAAAACCTGGACAACAAGAGTTAGCCGAGAAATATCTTCGCTTGTTGGGGATAGAGCATTTGGCACAAAAACGTTTCGCTGAAATTTCTACAGGCGAACAACGTATGGTTTTGTTGGCAAGAGCGCTCATTAAAAATCCTCCATTATTGGTTTTAGACGAGCCTTGTCAGGGGCTTGATCAACAGCATATCCGTTATTTTAGGGATTTGGTTGATGAAATTTGTATTAAATTGAATAAAACGTTGCTTTACGTAACGCATTATGAAGGTGAGATACCAGCCTGTGTATCAAAAGTGTTAAAAATGACAGAAGGTAATGCTCAAATTTTAGATAGATAAGTAATCGTGCAGAATAATATTTAAGTTATATGTTTAGGCATAAGGCAACAGGCACAAGGCAAAGAGGGTAAAAATGTTTATTAGTAACGATAGCTATATTTTTGCCGAAAGCTCAAAAATTGAATTTCATTTTGCGTGCTAACTTAATATCATAGCTGGTAGTCGGCTGGGAGCAGTCAGATTTGAGCCGACTATCATAAAATTCTTATCTTTTATTTTTTTAGTTAAAATAAATAATTAATTTAGTAACTAGTTACGTAACTGATTACATAAAAATGGATATTATAAAAGAACTTGGCCCATTAGCGATTGCGAGTAGGATGAAACGTCTTGCCGAATTGGTTTTTAAGCAGGCCGTGAATGTATATCGTGTACATGATATAGATTTTGAACCAAAGTGGTTTCCTCTTTTTTACTTGTTGTCTCAAAAGGAGTCAATCGGTGTGATGGAAGCATCGGAGTATCTCCATATTTCACATCCTGCGGTGATTCAATTTTTGAAAGAATTAGAAAAAAAAGGCTGGGTAATGTCCGAAAAATCGCCTGAAGATGCACGTAAACGTATCTTGAAACTAACAGAAAAAGGCTGGGCTTTTTTACCGCAGTTACAAGAAATTTGGGATAATCTCAAAACAGTGAATCAGCAACTCATAGATAAAGAATCGCACGACTTAATGCGTTCATTGGAATCTTTTGAGCAATATTTTTTGAAAGATGGTGTTTATATGGACTATTATCAAAAATACATTGATGAAAAATCAAAGTAGCTCATAGTAAGTATTAGTGCTGAATTATGAGTTGTGAATTGTGAATGTAAAATTTTAATTATCAATATCTTACATCCTCAATCGATTAAATCTTATTTTGCACGATTACTTAAGTAATAAAAAAGAAGGAAAGTTCTCTCAAAAAGCTATCACCCAACTACATAAACTTCAACTTTAATACAATGCAAATTCCTATTTATCAAGTAGACGCTTTTTCTTCTAACGTATTTGGAGGAAATCCAGCAGCAGTTTGTCCACTCGAATCTTGGTTGACAGACGACTTAATGCAAAAAATTGCTTTAGAAAACAACTTAGCCGAAACAGCCTTTTTTGTACAAGAAACTGATACTCGTTTTCATATTCGTTGGTTTACGCCAACGGTAGAGGTTGATTTGTGTGGACATGCTACCTTGGCAACTGCACATGTATTATTTACGGAGCTAGGTTATGGGCATGAAGTTATCGAGTTTTTTTCGAGAAGTGGCATTTTGACCGTACAAAAACAAGGAGATTTATTGGAGCTGAATTTTCCAGCGGATGAAATCAAGGAAGTGGAACCACTACCAGCTTTAAATGAATGTTTAGGCGTAAATATCCTTCATACCTATCGTGGCAAGTCGGATTATATGGTAGTACTCGAAAATGAAACATTGGTGTTAGAACTTCGCCCTGATTTTCGTCAAATGGCAACAATCGAAGCCAGAGGAATTATTGCAACCGCCAAAGGTAGCAAGGTAGATTTTGTGTCACGCTTCTTCGGCCCACAATCAGGGATTGATGAAGACCCAGTGACGGGTTCGGCACATACTACTTTGACACCTTACTGGGCTGAACAACTCGGCAAAACAGAACTAACAGCTTGGCAAATATCCCCCCGTAAAGGCGAATTATGGTGTAAATTAGAAGGCGATAGAGTCAAAATTGCTGGAAAGGCAGTGCTATATCTTAAAGGGCAAATCTTTGTGTAGGCTTTAAGCTCTCGGCTATAGGCATTCGGCAAAAAAGTTTCTTTGAATTCATGGGGAATATTTTACCGAAAGCTCATAGCCGAAAGCTCAATGTTTGAATTTGCCCAAAAGTTAATTTGAACATACCAATATGATGATGAGTGCAATCCAATAACTGATATACCAATAACTGACAACTTTTTTATAAAAGCCTACGGCTCAAAGCTATAGCATGATAGATTTATGACAAAGGAATCAATACAAATCGAATCATTCCAACCTCAGTACAAAGAGGATTTTAAGACTTTGAATTTAGAGTGGATTCAAAAGTATTTTAAGGTAGAACCGCATGATGTGGAGCAACTGGAAAATCCTGAAAAATATATTTTGGAAAGTGGAGGACAGATTTTTTTTGCTCTCTATCAAAATCAAGTAGTTGGAACAGTAGCTTTAGTCAAAAATAGCGATACCGATTATGAAATGGCTAAAATGGCGGTAAATCCACAATATCAAGGTATCGGAGCAGGAAAGGTTTTGTGTGCGCATACGATTCAGGCGGCAAAAGATTTAGGAGCAAAAGTTCTATGGTTAGTTTCCTCGACTCAGCTTACTCCAGCTTTGACGATGTATCGCAAATTAGGCTTCGTAGAAGTTCCGATTGGCGAAACCGAATATTCTCGTGCAGATATTAAAATGGAGATAGTGTTTTAGAAATTTTAGACAGGTATTTCTGTTTGAGAAAAAGCGCCGTAGGTACGAAAGACTTCAATATAATTGGTGTTCTTTCGTATCTATGGCGCTTTTTTAGCTATACACTAAATCTAAAAGGCAAGCTATCCTAGGCAAGGACATTTTGATAAATGAATAGGCTAGGAAACCCTTCTTTTCAAGAAATGGTTGTATTTTTAAAGTACTCAATGAAAAATAGACCAAGAGTATGACTCAAAATACCTCATCAGTTTTATACGCCGTAGTGGTTGGCACTTTTCAACAAATCGAAATAGGAGCTTTTGAAAAAGCCTTTATCAACCAGTTGCAAAATCAATATCCCGAAGTGGTTCTTGTAATTGCGTCAGCGCCTATTCCTTCTAGCAAAAATCACCCTTTAGATGTAGAAACCAGAAAGTTGATGCTGGAAAAGGAATTTCCAAAGACTAAAATTACTACTTTCAAAAAACAAATTTCTGCGCAAGCCACCTCACAAGCCTTAGAAAGTGCTATTGCTCAGGCTGTTGGGGAAAGTGTTAATTGTCAACTATTTGTCTTCAAGGAAAGCAACAATCTCACCCAGTACGAGCTCCCTTATCCATTCGAATGGGTTGAGTTGCCCGAATATGCACCACACATCATTGGCGACGCCGACCGTTCGCAAGTAGCCTATCGCGCAGGTGTATTCCAAACCGTTCGAGCGCAATATCCGAAAGTGTTTCCAACCGTTGATGTTGCCATTGTTTCTGGCGATAAAGTTTTACTTGGTAGAAAACCTCAGCAAGCACTTTTTAGATTTATCGGAGGGTTTATCGACCCCGAAGACGATTGTTTCGAAGATGCAGCCATCCGAGAAGCCGAGGAGGAAACAGGTTTGAAATTAACCAAAGCTCGATACATTGGTACTGCCAAAATAGATGATTGGCGATACAGAGAAGAAGTAGATAAAATCATTACCAGTTTTTTTGTAGCCGAATACGAAGGAGGGACTCCCACAGCACAAGATGATATTGAAGAGTTAAGATGGTTCGATATCGCTTCTTTGACTGAGCAAGATTTTGTAGAAGAGCATCGTGTGATTTTTAGGTTATGGGAAAAAAAGGGATTTTAAGGATTGAGGATGTCGGATATTTGATTTCGGATTCTTTAGCACGTGGTTGAATTATTTTAGTTGCCAAAAGTATTTTACCGAATGCCCAATGCTGATTGCCCACGGCCTACAAGAAATATTTATCTTGATAAGTTCTTTACTACATCAAGAATTCTATCTTTGTTTTTTAATAAAAACTTAACGTAAGCTAAATTCTCAGGACCTAAGAAATCGGGAAATGGTTTGAAAGCCTTTAGCTTACTGCTATAAATACAGCTTTTCGAAGCCCAAACCGAGTTGATATGCAAAATAATATCCTCCTACTCACCGACAGCTACAAGCTGAGTCATTACAAACAATATCCTTCTGGAACTAGTCATATCTACAGTTATTTCGAGAGTCGCGGAGGTAAATTCGAGCAAGTTACTTTTTTCGGATTGCAGTATTTGCTTAAAGAATATTTGGCAGGAGAGGTTGTTACGCAAGCCAAGATAGACCAAGCTGCTAAACTTTATGCCGCACATTTTGGCTCAGAAACGCTATTTAACCGTCAAGGCTGGGAATATATTCTCGAAAAATATCAAGGTAAACTTCCCATAAGAATCAAAGCCGTTGCCGAAGGTGCAGTTATTCCGACACATCACGTACTAATGACCGTCGAAAATACCGACCCAAAATGTTATTGGTTAAGCAATTTTTTAGAAACCTTATTAGTGCAACTATGGTATCCATGTACAGTTGCTACCACCAGCAAGGCCGTTCGTTCATTGATTTTATCCTATTTAGAAAAAACAGGAGACCCAAGTCTTATTGATTTCAAACTTCATGATTTTGGGTTTAGAGGAGTCTCTAGTGTCGAAAGTGCAGGTATAGGAGGAGCGGCGCATTTGGTAAACTTTATGGGTACAGATACCGTAACCGCCTTGACCTTTATCCAAGAGTACTATCAGCCCGACAGTATGTTTGGTTTCAGTATTCCAGCGGCCGAACACAGCACTATTACGAGTTGGAAACAAGAAGGCGAACTAGACGCCTATCGCAATATGCTTGACCAATATCCAGAAGGGTTAGTGGCGGTTGTGAGCGATAGCTACGATGTGTATCACGCCTGCGAAAAACTTTGGGGCGAAGCTTTGAAAGAAAAGATTTTAGCGAGAAATGGTACTTTAGTAGTTCGTCCAGATAGTGGTGTTCCTAAGGATGTAGTGTTGAAAGTGACAGAGATTCTTGGTGAAAAAATAGGTTATACCGTCAATGAAAAAGGCTATAAAGTATTAGTGCCACAAATCAGAGTAATCCAAGGTGATGGTGTCAACTATGAAAGTATTGGCGAAATTCTTGAAAATCTTGCTGTAAATGGTTGGAGTGCTGATAATATTACTTTTGGGATGGGAGGGGCACTTTTGCAAAAAGTCCATAGAGATACCCAAAAATTTGCCTTCAAATGCAGTTGCGCCACAGTCGACGGACAAGACCGCTTAGTATTTAAAGACCCTATTACAGACCACGGTAAAAAGAGTAAGAAAGGGCGTTTGAAACTCATTCTCAAAGACAACGAATATCATACGGTTAACCTCGACGAAGAAGGAGAGGATTTACTCGTGACAGTTTTTGAAAATGGAGAAATCTTGAAAGATTATACTTTTGACGAAGTGAAGGAGAATAGTTTATAAGTAATTGCACAAAATGATATTTATTTATGTGTTTAGGCACAAGGCAACAGGCACAAGGCAAAGAGTGTTAAAATGTTTTAATAACCACAGCCATGCTTTTTTCCAATGCCCACCGCCCAAAGCCGTTACCTGAAAGCTTAAAGCAAAATAAAATTTAATTTTTGAGCTTACAGCTTTGGGCATTCGACAAAACATATTTATCATTACTATAAAACATTTTAACACTCTTTGCCTAGTGCCTGTTGCCTGTTCCCTAAAACACATAAATCAAATCTAATTTTGCAGCAATACTTACTAACTTAGTAATATATCTTGAACATGAAAGTAATAGATAAACTTGCTTGGATAGAGTTACAGAATCAATCTATCCTTTCCACAAAAAGTTATGGGAAGGATAAGTTCTATATCCCAGGAGGAAAAAGAGAAGTAGGAGAGACCGACGAGCAGGCTTTGCTTCGAGAAATAGAAGAAGAATTGAGCGTAAAACTTCAAGCTGAAACCCTAAACTATATAGGTACTTTTGAAGCACAAGCGCATGGACATCCTGAAGGTGTTGTGGTTAGAATGACCTGTTATTCAGGAAAATATACAGGCGATTTAAAAGCCAGTTCAGAAATAGAAGTAATCCAATGGCTCAAATACACAGACCAAGACAAAATTGCAGAAGTTGACAAGTTGATTTTCGACTATTTAAGAGAAAAGGGTTTGTTGGATTAAACTATTTTTCAAAAATATAAACACCCCCTTCCTAATTCACTAAAATGTGTTAGGAAGGGGGTGTTTGTTTTCATCAGCAAAAATCTATTTCAAAATCGTTTCAATTTTTGCTAATTCTTCTGCTGAAAAGTTGGTGTTTTTAAGGCATTCCAACGAATCTAATAACTGAGCTGGTCGACTAGCACCTACTAAAACTGATGTTACTCTGTGGTCTTTCAAAATCCATGAAAGAGCCATTTGTGCTAAACTTTGTCCGCGCTCTTGAGCGAGAGTATTTAGTTGCTGTATTTGCTCTAGTTTTTCAGGAGTAATCATCGCCGTTTTCAAGAAACCATGAGGCTTGGCAGCTCTGGAATCTTCTGGTACACCTTGAAGATATTTGTTAGTCAATAAACCCTGCGCCAATGGCGAGAAAGGAATACACCCAATACCTTCTTTTTCCAGAGTATCTAATAATCCGCCTTCTACCCAACGTTCAAACATCGAGTATTTGGGCTGATGAATAACACAAGGCGTACCCAACTGCTTGAGAATAGCGCTTGCTTGAGCTGTTTCTTCAGCTTTATAATTTGAGATACCTACATACAAAGCTTTTCCTTGACGAACAATCAAATCTAAAGCCGCCATAGTTTCTTCTAAAGGCGTATTTGGGTCTGGGCGATGGTGATAAAAAATATCTACGTATTCCAATCCCATACGCTTAAGACTTTGGTCTAGGCTAGCGACAAGGTACTTTTTTGAACCCCAATCGCCATAAGGACCAGGCCACATCGTATATCCTGCTTTGGTCGAAATAATCAACTCATCACGATAGGGCAAAAAGTCTTTTTTGAGAATTGTTCCAAAATTTTCTTCTGCCGAGCCTGGAGGAGGCCCATAGTTATTGGCAAGGTCAAAATGCGTAACGCCTTGGTCAAAAGCCGTATGAAGGATAGCACGGTAGTTTTCGAAGGTATCTACGCCTCCAAAATTATGCCATAAGCCCAACGAAAGCGCTGGAAGTTGTAGTCCACTGCGTCCACAACGACGATACGTCATGTCGCCGTAGCGTGTAGGATTAGCAAGGTAAGTCATTTATGAAAAATAGAGTTTAGCTGTAATTCAATCTATTTTATGCCTCTTGAGGGTATTTTAAGCCCACTTGAGCACGAATTTCATCCATAAGTTCCATCAATTCTAAGCTAAATTGTAAAGGAAGTTTATCGTTTTCGATACGTCCTTCTGCCAAACAACGCTGCACGTCGATAGCTTCATAGCTATATCCCCAGCCATTACGTTCGGTTGCTATTTCTTGAGGTTCTTCGCCTTCGATAGTTAGGGTAAAACCAAAAGTTTCATGGAAACGACCATGAATAAAGATTTTGCCTTTTGTACCATAAATCGTACAAGTCGTATCTGTTTTAGCGGCTAGTGTTGAAAATAAAGAGGCCGTTGCACCGTTAGGAAATGCCAGAGCAATAGACATATTCATATCTACGCCTGTAGGTGCCATTACGCCCACGGCTTTTACTTGAGAAGGAATTCCCAAAAGTAGTTTACTAATAAATAAAGGGTAAATACCAATATCCATCAACGAGCCACCAGTCAATTCAGGGTTGAAAAGACGACCTTCTGGGTCATAATTTGCCAAAAAGCCAAAGTCTGCTACGATATGTTTGATTTCTCCAATGGTGCCATTTTCGATAATCTCTTTGATTTGATTAATAGCAGGGTGAAAACGAGTCCAGATAGCCTCCATCAAGAATACTTGTTTCTCTTGAGATTTAGCAATCATGCTTTTTACCATTTGGCTATTGATAGCAAAAGCTTTTTCACATAATACAGGTACACCAGCTTCGAGGCACATTAAGGTATTTTCACAATGTTGCGCATGAGGTGTTGCAATATAAATCACATCGACAAGACCACTGTTGGCAAGCTCTTCATAGCTTCCAAACGTGTTGGGGCAGTTGTATGGCTTGGCAAATTCCTGTGCTTTTTCGAGGCTACGGGAGGCTACCGCATTGAGTAAAGCGTTTGGAACACTCATGAGGTCATCAGCAAATTTTTCAGCGATTTTTCCACAGCCAATAATTCCCCAGCGAGTAGGAGAGGTTGAGATTGTATTTTCCACGGGAGTAGGTAATTTGTTAAATTGAGGATAGAATTTTGAAGAGTGATAATGATGGTGAATCACTCAAAATAAGTACCTAAAGATAGGGACAAACAAGTGAACAGACAAGCTACGATGTCCGTCCTATTTAGTGATTGAGCAAATGAGTGATTATTTGGAATAAGAATTTTACAGGTAGAGAGGCAATACTTTACGTCTAAAGTGATTATGTTCTTCAATATATCATCAAAAAAAGGCGTTCGAAAAACTAATTTTGAACGCCTTTTTTATCCTAAAATGCAAGATGATGCATCATTAGTGTACGGAGGATTCCAAAGAATTGCAGATTTGGGATTGGTGATTTCGGATATAAGGTTAAATAACTTTATTTTTTAAGAAAAGTAAAGATTACACTTCCGAAATCCAACATCCGATATCCGAAATAAACAGTTATAGAATCCTTCGTACACTCCTGTTGATGTTAAACTATCTGCTGTTAGATTTCAGAAGTATAGCTTAATTTTTGACTGATATTTTGCGA
>NZ_JBMLSD010000148.1:0-1218 GCF_049240685.1 Flectobacillus sp. | reverse complement strand
CTATCTGCTGTTAGATTTCAGAAGTATAGCTTAATTTTTGACTGATATTTTGCGAAAAATTAAGGAATAGACTCTTGTTCCGAAATCAAGAATCCACAATTGTTTGAATGCCTTGAATTTGGTATAAAAAGTTATAGTTTTTTCATTACCTCGATTAAGTTTTCTACTTGTTCGATATTGACAGCAGCAAAGTTGGCAATACGAAGTTGTGTAGCCTTAAAATCGCCATAACCCGAGCCAATAACCATATTATCAGAAGTTTTGACAGCATCGATAATGTCAGCAGCAGATTTTCCTACGGTATTTACTACTACTACTGTTTGCGAACGGTGTTCAGGATTTTGTACGAAAATGTCTAGGTAATCACATTTTGTAGCAAAATCATAAAGCATTTTCGCTTTGCGCTCAGTTTCTTTACGAATTGTTTCGATACCAATTTTATTCATGTCTTCGGCTACTTTTCCTAATACATAAATCCCCATTACGTTTGGTGTTTCTGGTGTTTCGAATTTCTCGAAGTTTTTCCAAAGCGAAGGTAAAGTATGATAAGTACCGATGATACCATCGTTTTTCTTTAATGATTTAGCTTTATCGAGCATACTTTGATTGGCAATCCAGCAGCCCAAACCAGCAGGCATCCCAAATGATTTTTGTACAGAGAAAAACGCTGTATCTATCAATTCAAAGTCTAAATCAGGATATGGAGCCGACGATACCATATCCACAGCTACGAATTTATCTTTATTACCACGTTTGAGTTTATGAATCTCAGAAGGGCGCATTTGTACACCCGAAGACGTTTCGTTGGCAGTGGTACAAATCAATTCGGCATATTGTGGTACTTCGATTTCGGCATAGTCAAATCCCTCACCAAATGGTTTTTCATATTTGTGAGCAAATTTGCCTAGTTCTCCTGAAAAGTCGTAAAATTTCTTTGAAAAAGAGCCATTTACCAAGTGAAAACTTTCAAACTCTACGGTGTTTTGGATGATTCTCTCCCAAATTTCTGTGGCAGAGCCAGTAAAGAAAATACCCGATGATTCAGGGATATTCATCAGCGTACGAAGTTGCTCTACCGTATGCTGATAAATCTTACGAAACTGAGCAGAACGGTGCGAAATAGATCCTAATTGAAGGTCAAACGCATCGCGATAGTGTTGTTCAACAGTTGGAAAAAGTTCGGCTGGACCTGGGGTAAAGTACGTTTTACGCATGAAT
>NZ_JBMLSD010000147.1:26847-33192 GCF_049240685.1 Flectobacillus sp. | reverse complement strand
CATGATTATACTTTGTCCAAGTCAAATGGCATTCGGCGAATGCGCTTACCTGTTGCTGCAAAAATCGCATTGGCTAGAGCTGGAGCCAAAGGTGGTAAGCCAGGCTCGCCTACTCCTTTAATTTTGGCGCCACCTTCGGCGAGAATATAAACCTCCACTTGGGGCATTTCTTCCATTCTTACCATTCGATTATCATGGAAGTTCGACTGTTGGACTTGCCCTTTTTCGAAAGTAATACCATCTTTTGTGGCAGCACCGATAGCCATCGTGATAGCTCCCTCTACTTGAGCTTTTACGGTATCGGGGTTTACGACAGTTCCCAAATCAATTACGGCATATACCTTTTCTATTTTCAGTCCTCCATTTGGCTTTTTCGAAACCTCTACTACTTGCGCAGCCAACCCTGCAAAAAACTCCCATTGTGCTACCCCTCTTGCCCAACCATTTGGTAATGGTTTGCTCCATTGAGATACCTCTTTGAGTTTGAGCATTACACGTTTGGTATCTGTATCTTTTTGTAACATATCCAAACGGAAGTCAAAAGGGTCTTTATTTGCTTTATGCGCCATTTCATCTATAAAACACTCATGAGCAAAAGACAGAGTCGTGCTGGTTACCGCTCGCCAAGCTGCCAGAGGTATATGAGTTTCGGCATGAACGTAATAGTTTTTGATATGAGGAATTTCGTATTGCTGCTCACTAATCCCCTCCGTCATGGTGTTGTCGGACTTGGTTTTATCGTAGTTTTTATTCTGAGTGGCATTGATGGATGGCGATACTACTTTATGCTGAAAAGCCAAAGCTTTGCCCTCGGCTGTAAGTGCGCCTTTCAAAGCAGAAAAAGTCATTGGTCTGAAAGGTCCCTGCGTGGTATCGTCTTCTCGCGTCCAAATAACTTTGACAGGTTTGCCAACGACTTTGGCAATGGACACTGCCTCAGTGGCAAAATCTTGATACAAACGACGACCAAAACCTCCTCCATTAAAGCATATATTTACCTTAATCTTGTCAGCAGGAATTGTGAACGCATCTGCCACTCTATTTCTTAACAAATCTGGCCCTTGCGACGAAGCCCACACCTCGACGGCATCGCCTGTCCAGCTGGCAATACAGTTCATTGGTTCCATTGGCGAATGCGACACCATTGGCGTTTCATAAAATGCCTCTATTTGAACAGGAGCTTCAGAATAATTTTTATCAAATTCGCCTTGATTATGGTCAATAACCCCTTCACTTTTTGATAAATCACGCAGATTTTGCTCAAACTGTATGGTGTTAAATTGGTCATTTCCTTGATAATCCCAAGTTACTTTTAGGGCTTTACGACCTTTGAGCGCTGCCCAATAGTTAGAGGCGATTACTGCAACGACCTCGTATCTATTTTTACCTAAAACTCTCTCGGCACGCACTATTTGTTGAACACCCTTTACTTTTAGTGTTTGGGAATCGTCTATTTTCAGAATTTTTCCACCAAAAACAGGACAACGTTCTACCGAGGCATATACCATATTGGGTACTTCGACGTCCATGCCAAAAGTAGCTTGTCCTGATACTTTCAAGGGAATATCCTGACGTTTTGTTGGTTTCCCAATCAATTTAAAGTCTTTGCTATCCTTTAATTTAGGCTCTTTAGGAACTTCCAACTTAGAGGCTGTTTCAACCAAGGCTGCATAGGCAAGTTTTTTGCCAGTGGGTTTATGAAAAACATTCGCACGTTCGGCATAGCATTCAGTTATGGGCACATTCCAAGTCTGAGCAGCCGCTTGTAATAGCATCTCACGAGCAGCGGCACCAGTCTTACGCAAGGTGGCATAGCTAGTTCGAACCGAAGCACTACCTCCGGCAGTTTGTCCACCATATTTTTTATCACCAGAAGTTTGCTTAATCTCATATTGGTCTAAACCCAACTCTAACTCCTCGGCAATAATCATCGGGATAGCCTGCCATGTTCCTTGACCAATTTCTGGCTTTGAATTCATGATAGTAATTTTTCCAGATTTTTCGATAATGACAAATGGCGTTAATTCAAAAGAATCTTCGAGTAAACTAAGGTTTTCGATAGATTGCTCTGAAGGCTCAGCAGCACGAGCCGATAAACCAAGAATAAAAGCAGCTCCCGAAAGCCCAGAAGCCTTGAGGAAGTTACGACGATTAAGTTCTGTTGATGTGCGCATTACAAATTCAGGATTGAAATAAAAAAGGACAATCTTTTATTCGAATATACCTATAATGTAAGGTAATTGTTCGAAATTTAGCTTAACAACTTTAAGTTTTAGCTGTAAAAACAAGATTGTGATTAGATAGTAAATGCTTTTGCTTTTTGTAAAAGAAAAAAGAATGTTTGGAGCTTCTAAATGGACATTGTATTGAAAGGAATGCTATTCCTTGTTTTAATAATTTTGGCTTGTGAATCAGGCAAACGGCAAAGAGTGTTAAAATGTTTGTTGACAACCAAAGACATACTTTTGAGCCCATGGCTTTAGGCATTAAGCCATAAGCTAAAGAAAAAAGGCGTTTTTTATGAAATGATAATAACCTTTTGCCTACGGCTTACAGCCTAAGGCACTCAAGATAAATCCACCCAATTTCTTCCTTAGTTATATTTATAAATATCTCAACCACTGCTTTTCTGGATGCAACGCTTTGTATTTGCCATACCACAAACATAAGGGATACAAACTTAGCACCACTCCTATCCAAACTAAATAAACACCTCCTAATGAGAGCCCCGAACCAGTAGCAGGACGCCCAAACTTAAAGACCCCGAACTCTAAACTCTCCCAAGTAAAACCCTGCATAAACACCATAACTAAGGTTAGAGAATGAATAAGATACCAGTGAATTAAATAATAAAACAGAGGCACTTTGCCATACACACTAAAAAAACGTGAAACCGCATTGCTTATTCCGTCTGTCAATCGTAAAATACCCAAAGCAAAACTTAAGGTCATCAAGGTAAAAAGCAGAGATGGAGCATATTTCGTTGTATTGACAAAGGACAAAATGGTGAAAAATAGATTCTTTTGTACTGCCCAAGGCTGTGGGTCGCCATAAATATTGATAGCTCTAATTACAACAAAGCTTATGAATGAAAACACGAATAGGGTTGTTAAATTCTTTTTTCGGGCCGTAGCTTCTAGCTCGTAGAGTCGTCCAATCACAAAACCCGCCAGCATAATTCCAAACCAAGGGAGTACAGGATACATTATCATCACCATTTGGTCGTTGCCAATTGGAAATAGATTTGGACTAATCAGTAGCGCCCACAGAAACTTTAAAACGGGATTTTCAAAAGTAGGAACTAATCCAAGCGCATTATGACCAAAAATCAAAACTAGGGATAGTATTCCTAATACTTTTGGTGAAAGCTTGAATACAAATGCCAGCAAAATCATACTCATACCGATGCTACCGATGACTTGGAAAAGGAAACTTCGAAACTTCAAATCAAACCAAATCCCAAATCCAATAATGGTAAACTCAAGTACAATCAACCAGAGCCCTCGGGTAATCAAGAAACGTTTGGTTGCTATCCAATTATGATGCTTGCGAGAAGATAAGTAGGCCGATATGCCCGAAAGAAATACAAAGGTTGGAGCGCAGAAATGAGTAATCCACCTTGTGAAAAATAATATTGGGGTAGTCGAGCTCAAATCTGTCGGATCTTGAGTTATTTCAGAAGTCAACATCAAATCTCTAATATGATCAATCGCCATGATGACCATCACCAAGCCCCGCAAAAAATCTATAGATTGTTGTCTGTTATGCTTCATAGTTTAAATTTTTAGAGATAAGTAATGATAAAACTTCTGGCGGTCTTTTCTTAAAATGAAATGGGGGAAAATTCTCAATTTCCCCCATTTCATTTCTTAATACAATTTAAGCTCACTATCTCAATATTCTATTTTTTTAACCAAAAAAATCTTTACCCTTTGTTGAGCATACGATAATCAGACAGAATTTCTGGTTAAAATCTGCTACTTTTGCGCTGTTGGTCACAAGTTTTGGGAGCTTTGATTTTTTAATCAAAATATTATTTCTCAGACATTCACGTATTATGTTTCTATTTTTTAAAAAATACCAATAGAAAGAACTTCATCATGAGCGGTCTGATTTCTGGACAAAACCTATTTGAAACAATAACTTTACTTGTCTCTAAGAATACAATCAACTTCAAAACTCTTATTTTAAAACCCTATGAAAAAGATATTTTTGCTGCTAGTATTTTGTTTTATTCAACTTACGGGCTTTTCGGCGACTATTGACTCGCTACAAATCAACAGTCAGCTTTTGAAAAGAAAAAGTCCAGTCGTTATTGTAACCCCACAAACCTATGCCTCGAGCAGCGAAAAGCGTTTTCCAGTGATTTACTTTTTGCATGGCTACAGCGGAAATGCTCGATCTTGGGTAGAATCTTCTCCCGATTTTCAACAGCTGGTAGACCAATATCAGATTATTGCAGTGTGCGTTGATGGCGGATATGACAGTTGGTATTTTGATAGTCCAATCGAACCAACATACCAATACGAATCCTATATCACGAAGGAGTTGATACCATTCATAGATCAAAAATTTAAAACAAAGGCCGAACCTCAAGGTCGAGCTATTAGCGGCTTGAGTATGGGAGGCCATGGAGCGATGTACCTAGGTACTCGCCATCCTGAATTATTTGGTGCGATGGCAAGTATGAGTGGTGGTGTCGACATTGTGCCTTTCCCGAATAACTGGAATATCAAAGGGCGACTAGGCAAATATGAAGAAAACAAAGCCATTTGGGAGAAAAATGCCGTTATTAATCAAAATTTCTCGCCTAGCCAAGCCATTTTGATTGACTGTGGTATCGATGATTTTTTTATTGGAGTAAACCGTGCTTTGCATCAAAAGCTCATCGAAAATAAAATCCCACATGAGTATACCGAACGCCCAGGCGCACATAATTGGAAGTATTGGTCTGTTTCTGTCAGAAATCACTTCTATTTCTTCCATTCGTACTTCAAGAATTTTTAAATTAAAATAGTATAGTCTTAAGACCAACCTATAGTTGGTGCAACCTGAGTAAGATTGCTATACGGTGGATTAGGTATTTTCGAAAATTACCGTTTGTTATCGATAAACTAAAGGAGTTTTACTAATTTGCACAAATACGATTCCTATCAAAAGCCTTGTGTCTTCGCGCTCATGAAGATACAAGGCTTTTAAAACCATTAGATTTTCATGAAATATTGGATTTTAACTCTATCACTATTATTAAGTAGTATCCTGTTGGTGGATGCTCGTCCTCGCCGAAAAAAACAAAAATCAAAACGTAGTAAGCATCGTGTTTCGCGTGTGGTTCGTCGTTCTAGTGGCGGTGGAAATTACAAATCTGTTTGGATTGCACCACATCAAGTAGATTGTAATGGAGTAGCACCTTTAAAATGTTTTCAGGTAAAATATGCCCCAGATGAAGAGTGGCAAACCTATAATGGAGCTATTGATAAGTTTAAATATGTTGAAGGTTTTGAATATCAGATAAAAGTAAAGGAAATAAAACTCAAAAACCCTCCTGCAGATGCCCCTGATACAAAATGGACTTTGGTAAGAGTGGTGTCAAAACAGGAGCCTGAATTACCGAAGCTACCTTTGGCTTCTCAATGGATTTTATCGGCTTATTATACGGGGTCGGCATGGGAGCCTACCAATTCGAAGTCGGCATATCTGACCATTGCACGAGATTTAAAAGGGTTTTCAGGAACTGGCGGCTGTAATAGATTGAGAGGGAATTTGGAGGCTAGTGGAACCACAGTTACTTTTAGTCAAATCATTAGTACAAAAATGGCATGTGATAAGTTACAGGCCGAAACAAGATTTATTGAGAACCTTGAAAAAGCTAATCGATTTGATATAGTTGGGGGAGAACTTACACTTTTTAATGGTGAAACGCCCTTGATGAAACTAGAAAGTTATCGCTAGTTTTTTGATAGAATAGAGGAAAATAGACCCTAGGCTACAACAGCATAATTGCTGGACAACTAGATTAGGTAATTACACAAAATTTAATTTATGCACTCGGCTTTAGGCTGTAAGCCGTAGGCATTAGGTAAAAGGTCTTTATAATTTCATAAAATACGCCTTTTTTCTATAGCTTACGGCTTAATGCCTGAATCCAAGGGCTCAAAAATATATCTTTGCTTATCAACAAACATTTTAACACTTGTGCCTGTTGCCTGTTGCCTTCAACACATTTTAACACTCGTTACCTTGTGTCTGTTGCCTTCAACACATTCTAACACTCGTTGCCTTATGCCTGTTGCCTTCAACACATTCTAACACTCGTTGCCTTGCGCCTTGTGCCTGTTGCCTTCA
>NZ_JBMLSD010000147.1:0-26747 GCF_049240685.1 Flectobacillus sp. | reverse complement strand
CACATTCTAACACTCTTTGCCTTGTGCCTGTTGCCTGTTGCCTAATACTAGATATAGACTTATCCTATTTCATCCAAATTAATTGGCAAAGTTCTAAGTCTTTTACCAGTTAGGTTAAAAATAGCATTACACAGAGCAGGAGCAATAGGTGGAAGTCCTGGCTCGCCAACTCCACCCGGGTCCTCAGTTGAATCAATAATATGTATTTCTGTGGCTGGCATCTCATTGATGCGCATCACATTGTATTCGTGGAAATTGGTTTGCTCAGTGATACCGTCTTTAATAGTGATACCATTTTTGATAGCCGCCGTCAAACCCATCACGATATTGCCCTCTGTTTGTGCTTTTATATTGTCTGGATTAACCGTCATTCCACAATCAATCACGGATACAACTTTTTCAATTTTTACCCCTTTACCTTGTTTCGAAACCGTAATGGCATGCGCTGCAATAGTACCAAACGAACGAGCCACAGCAATACCGATAGCCTGATTATTAGGTAATTTTTGATGATAGTTCGATTTCTTAGCTAAAGTCTGTAAAACTCTTGAAAAACGTGGCGAGTCAGCTAACATTTCTAATCTAAAAGCCAATGGGTCAATCTGCGCAGCATGTGCTAATTCATCCATAAAACACTCCTGACCAAACGCAGTAGTTGATGAATACACCGAACGCCACCAAAGAATAGGAATATCGGTTTCTGCTAGATTGAAAGATAGTTTTCTGTTAGCAATATCATAAGGACTATCTTCAAAATTAGCGGTTTCGTGTGCCCAATCATCCGCTTTATCTTTGAGTGGTACCCCAAATACCTGATGCTGAATTGAAGAACCCACAATCTGGTGATGATGTGCCACTAAGTTCCCTTTTTCATCAATAGCACCTTCCAATCTGTCGAGCATTCCTGGACGGAATGGTCCTTGTGTCATATCATCTTCACGTGTCCAGATTACTTTGACGGGTGCGTTTAGCTGTTTGGAGATATGAGCCGCTTCCATCACATAATCAAAATAGGCCTTTCGACCAAAAGCCCCGCCCATAAATGGCACGTTGACTTTCACATTTTCTGGCTTAATCTTCAAATAAGCTGACAATTGCTGAATTAAACCATCAGGCCCTTGAATTGGAGCCCATACTTCTACTTTATCGCCTTGTACCCACACAGTGGCATTTTCGGGCTCCAGCGGAGCATGTGCCAAAAAAGGTGTTTCATAGGAAGCTTCAAGTTTTTTGCTAGCTTTTTGGTGCGCTTCTTTAAAATTACCTACTTTTTCAGGATAGTCAATTCCCTCATTTTTCGCTAACTGACGAAGGTTGGTATAGTAAGCATCTGTCGAAATTTTGTCCGAACCTTCAGCATCCCATTGGATTTTGAGTGCTTTTCTTGCTTTCAAGGCAGCCCAATAAGTATCAGCAACTACCGCAACTGCTTCTACGGCACGATGAGGCATTTTACGTTCGGTTTTTACGACCTTTTTTACGCCTTTTACCTTCATTGCTTCGGCACTATCTATACTTTTGACTTTCCCCAAAATCGTTGGTGAGCGTTGGATACTCGCATACAACATGCCAGGTACTTCTGCATCGATTCCAAATACTGCTGTTCCATTAATCTTAGAAGGAATCTCTGGTCTTGGTACCGATTTACCTAATAGTCTAAAATCTTTGGGGTCTTTTAGTTTTGGATTTTTGGGTACTTCTAGTTTTGAAGCCTCCTCTACCAACTCGCCATAAGTATACGATTTTCCAGAAGGCTTGTGGTATACTTTACCCAATTGAGCATAACAATCAGAACTAGGCACATTCCATTTTTTAGAAGCTGCCGAAATCAACATTTCTTTTACCGCTGCACCCGCTTTACGCATAGGTTGCCAGCGTGTACGAACAGACGACGAGCCCCCTGATAACTGTGCACCATATTTACCTTGACCGTCGGTATTACGGATTTGAACCTGAGATAAATCAACCTCCAATTCCTCAGCCAAAAGTAAAGGTAAGGCCTGATGAGTACCCTGCCCCATGTCAGGTCGAGCATTGAATAAGGTAATTTGTCCGTCGTCACTAATAAGAATATAAGGATTGAGTTCTAATCCTGCTAATGAACTCGTTGTGTCAATTTTGGTGATGGTGGCAGCTTGCCCATGTTGCCAAGGCAGCGAAAAGCCAATAGCCAACAAAGCCCCCACTTTTCCTGTGGATTTCAAAAAGTCTCTGCGACTTGAAGATTCGAGTGATTTTGTCATGATATTTTGAGAGAGTTTAAGATAAACAATGGTCTTAGTAAGTGAGTGGGCAGAATAAACTGTTAGGCTTTCACTATTCAGCTATGGGCAGTCGGTAAAATATTTCTGTGTTTTTTCAAAATGCCCAATGCTTAGAGCCTAAAGCAAATTTTGCCTAAGTACTTTGTTCTTATCTACCAGTTGTATTACCTGAATCTTTCATTAATTCTGCTGCACGGTGAATTGCTTTGCGAATACGAGGGTAAGTTCCGCAGCGACAAATATTACCCGACATAGCCTCATCGATATCCGAATCACTAGGATTCGGGTTAGTTTTCAGAAGTGCTACCGCAGACATAATTTGTCCCGATTGGCAATACCCACACTGAGGCACTTGAGCCTCTATCCAAGCTTTTTGTACCGCATGATCGGTATTGTTAGAAATACCTTCAATCGTAGTAATTTTATTGGTTGACTTTACTGTTGAAACTGGCGTTGAGCAAGAACGGATAGGTTCGCCATCCAAATGAACAGTACAAGCACCACAAAGTGCCATTCCACAGCCAAATTTGGTTCCCTTCAAACCCACGTAGTCACGAATTACCCACAATAGCGGAGTGTCTGGGTCTGCGTCTACAGTATATTTTTTGCCATTTACAGAGAGATTGTACTTTGCCATGATGTGCGAAAGTTTAGGAGTTGATTAGAATCTAGAAGGATAGTGTTTGTAAAAGCATCAAGAAAATTGCCTCTGAGCTTTAAACCAATATTTATAAAAATACAATTTGTCCTTATTTTGTTCAAATTTTTTAGCTAAAAGACAAAGGATTACAGCTTGCGGATGTTTGATTGAGGATTTGTTGCAACCTAAACACAAAACATGAGTCATCTCTAATTTTTTGGGATTGGGATTGTTCTCCAAGTTTTTATCAAAAAAGCGGTCGGAAAATATTTTCCGACCGCTTTTTTGATGCTACTATCCTAGATCTTACTTAGCTTGAGACGCGAGCGTTGAGAGGCAAGCATTTGGTCTGTACTAATTCTCCCTAAATTAGTGATAACTCATGTTTTTAGCTAAATAAAATAATAATCCCTACTACCAGTCGGGAGTCACACCACCACGTACCCTTGAGTTGAGCGAGATACGAATGATGGGAGTAACCCTTGATGTTGGCGTATCTTTGGTAAAAGTGCCATTTTCGAGTCGGTATCCAAATTCTAATCGAAAAATACGCGCAATGCCATCGATACCATAACCAAATTCGGCATAATGAAAATTCGTGTTGGCAGTGTACATGTAGTTAGCAAAAAACTCCTCTCTCAGCGCCAATTTTCTGGCAATATTTAATCTGGAAACCAGAAATTTTCTCATCCCAACCATAGTCATAATATCGATATAAGTGCCATTGGTCGAATACAAATAGGGATCGATAAATTTCTTACTGGCTCCCCATACATAGTTGTCATAAAAACCCACTAATCGATGGGTTGTTAGCATATCCCCAATCGAAATCATGTTGTTGTTACCATTAAAATGCTTGTAATCGGCAAAAGTCATATTTTTGACATCAAAAAATGTCCCTGCTTGAGCAATATAATTGAAATTGGTATTGAGAGAAATGGGGAAATTGTGCGTAATCCCAAGCTCCACTGTATGAAAATCGATATCGGTATTGAGGACTTCACTGAATGCACCTCTGTACTTAAATATAATTAGTGGCGACGAAGACAAATCTACCATCCGAATATTGTTGCGATATTGTTTTTTGAGCGTCGGGCGATAATTTACCTGAAAACTCACCGAAAAAGCCGTATTCGTTTTAAACTCGGTATTGCCTATCTCTTTATTTTCGGGATTGTTTGGCAAATAGGGATTATTCTGAAAGTTAATCCAATAATAATTCGTTGTGTTTTCTAAAGGAAATCTTCTTGCCCATTCTGCCGAACCACGAACCGCAAAGGTATTGGAAATACGCTCGACTAAATTGAAATTAATAAACTCCTTTTCATAAATTTTTACATAATTTTTCTTCAACAACAACGTAGAAAGTGAGTTCAAATCAAATGCAATAGGCGTATCTACATTATATTGAGATACAAACTTCCCTCCCGTAACACTAATGTCATCTTGTTGTGTTTTCCAACGAAGTTTGAGTGTTCCAGATGATTTTTGAAGGTTGTAAGAATAACGCCAAGTCGGGTCTATTTCGAACCAATCGTAACGGGCTTTTCTAAAACGATACAGGGCGCCTGTGTTTTGAACAAAGCCCTCCACGGTATTAAAGTTGAAATCCAGTACTGGCGATTTGTAGTAAATTTCGTGCGGATAAAATCCTCTTGCATTGTCACCCCAAAAATAAGAGCGACTAAACAAGATACTCCCAACGCCAAATTTGAGGTTGGCTTGTCGATAGGTCGAATATTCGTCGGGTTGTGGTGGTAATGTAGATTTGGACACAGCCGAAATCGACAAAGTCGGTAAATATGCTTGGGCTTGGTACGATTGTTTGAGGTTGTTCCACCATTCCAAGGATTGGGATTCGGGAAGGATATCAACATTTATCTTATCATATCTTTTCAAACCAGAGCGAATATTGGCATCGCTCCAAATATTTTCGAGATTAGAGCCTAGCGTGCCCATTACTTGCTTAAACTGCTGTACCTCAAAGTTGCGTTCTTGAATATTATAAATTTCGCGAAATTGATGCTCTTGAGGTCTTACAATAGGCTTGACCTGACCAATTTTATAATTCCAAACATGAGAAATATATTGATATTCACCCGAAAACCCCATCAACTTACCAGAAGCAGTAATCTGATATTTTGAAGGTAAAACCACATTTTGAACGGTTTCATACGATATTACAAAGTGATATTTGATAGCATAATGTTTTACAAAAACATCTAATCCAACAATCCAACCTTCATCTTTAGAAAAGGCGATTTTTCCAGCAAATACTTTTTCGTCATTATTACGCTTCGGGGTAATCAAGAACCAATCGGCTTCTTTTCCTGCCAAAACCTCTGAGCCAAGCCATTTAAAATCATAAAAACGTAAGGCCTTCGGCGATATAGGCGATATTGCACTAGGCCCTACCTCCGCTTTATAAAAATTTGGGTTTACAAATTTGTCTGCATGAGGCTCGGCATGATAATTATTGCGGGCAGCCTGATAATCAAACACATAGTTATTCAACGAATCCACTCTAAACTTAGCATACGACTCGGATTGATAGGCTAGCTGACTTTCCAAACCCTCCTTTTTCAGAATATTCTTCCAAATGGGTGGAATGCGATTCCACTTTCCAGTGTTTTGGATATAAGTTTCAGCCGAAAAATTAGCCTGTTGCACATCGTGCTTTGGAGCATTCAGAATTGCTTTTTCAACAGCTTGGATGGCATAAAAAGAAGAATCAGAAGTATTTGAATGAAAGGCATTAGCGGTATAATAGTAACAGCAATGTGATAAAATTAATATCAGTGGCCGAATGAAATCTTTTAACATAAGAACTCGCAAAGCAAGGCTTTGGCTCAATGGTTGATGTAAGGAATATCTCCAAAATTAAATAAACGGAAAATTGCCCTCTAATAGTTTTGTTTATCTAAAAAAAATAGTGATATTTATTAATGATGAAAACATTGCAAAAGGCAATTTTTTCAACAAATAATACCATTACTTTTTACCTAAAGCTAAATTACTAAATAAAAAAGGGCAAAGCAAATTTCTGCTATGCTTCCGTGTACATCAACGAGCAAACGAATACCCCAAAAATTCTAATCTAAGATTAATGTCACTCTCCCGATTGCGACTAAAATAATAAGTAATTTTGTCCGTTCAGTTTATTATTTAGATTCTTTCCAAACAAATTGAACAAACTAATACGTATGTTGTTAGTTAGTTATTAACCTTTAAAAAAACCAACAACCAAATGCAAAGCACTCAGTTAAGCCTTATCGTTAAGAAACTGACCGAGTTTTACGGCACTGAATTTAACAATTTCACATATCAGTCTCCACTATCGCCGACTAAAACTTACGCTAAGGATAGTATCAACGACTTTGTGAATGACCTTATCCAAGAGGCCAGAAAACAACAGTTTTTAGTAGTCGAAAACTACGCTAATGCCAAAGAGTTCCACGTTCTAATCGAGCAAAGCTCTCATCCAATTATATTTTTTGATGATTCTCAAGGAGAGATTAGACCCATACTGGCAGGACGCACACTCAAAAATGATACGCCGTTCTTTTGGCGTATTACAGATAATTCAGTAGAATCTATTTCTTCGGATTATTCTTTCAAACCCACAACTGTTTCGAACTCGCCCGACAAAGCTAGTAATGGGAAAGTGAGATTTCTTAAGGTCTTTCCCCTCGAAAGTATTGCGGAGGATACGGCCTTCGAGAAGTTAACTCCTGTACAGAGGCTTTTTAGTATGCTTCGTAAGGAGAAAAAAGATATCACTACCATCTATATCTATGCCATCGTAGTTGGAATTATAAGCTTGACCTTGCCGCTAGGGATTCAAGCAATCATAGGACTTATTTCTGGGGGTTTATTCTTCAGTTCAGTCTATGTTCTTGTTGGAGTGGTAATACTAGGAATTATTTTTTCGGGTATTTTACAAATCTACCAACAAACTCTCGTCGAAATTCTTCAAAGAAGAGTATTTGCCAAAGCAGCCTTTGAGTTTACTTATCGTATTCCAAGAGTAAAGTCAGAATCGTTGTTAGGGGTTTATGCACCCGAACTCATGAATCGCTTTTTTGACATTCTTAATGTGCAAAAAGCCCTTCCCAAAGTACTTATCGATGTGACAGCAGCAGTAATACAAATTATGTTTGGTATTATTTTGCTATCCCTGTATCACCCTTACTTCATTGCATTTGGAGCTATCACGGTCATAATTGTATCCTTGGTAGTATACTACAATGCACCCAAAGGCCTTGAGTCTAGCTTGACCGAGTCGAAATACAAGTATAAAGTAGCTCAATGGCTCGAAGATATTGCTCGCACACTGTATGCCTTCAAATCGGCAGGCTCTACCAACTTGCCTATGCAACGCATGGACCATTTGGTAAACAATTATCTCAAATACCGTAAAAAACATTTTAGTGTATTACTAATTCTATTTGGTAATGCCGTATTTTTCAAGGCCTTTATTACAGGTTTGTTATTGGTTTTAGGAACAGCCTTAGTAATTGACCGACAAATTACGCTAGGGCAATTTGTTGCCTCCGAAATCATTATTGTGCTTGTTGTAAACTCAGTAGAAAAACTCATCGGATGTATCGAAACCATTTTTGATCTTTTAACGGCCGTTGAAAAAATGGGAACAGTCACTGATCTTCCATTAGAGCGCCAAAATGGGTTAAACTACGATTTCAACAAACACACCGAAGGTATGGCTATTAAGTTGCAAAACTTAAGCTATAAATATCCTGATGGGAACAAAAAGGTATTGAAAAACCTCAATCTAGATATAGCTCCAAACGAAAGCATTTGTATCACAGGCACAAATGGCTCTGGAAAAGAAACTTTACTCAAAATTCTTTCGGCCATTTTTACCGAGTACGAAGGATCTGTATCATACAATGGCATTTCTATCCGTGACTTGAATCTCAACGCTGTGCGTGATGCCATCGAGCGCAACTTGGCTATTGATTTAATCTTTGATGGTTCACTACTCGATAATGTAGTCATGGGAAGAAAGAATATCACTTTCGAAGATTTACAGTGGTCTCTACAAAACCTGAATATGCAGGATGTAATTGCCGAACTTCCCGAAGGACTAAACACCCAGATGATTGCAGGTGGCAAGAGATTTTCAGAAAGTTTTATTGCTAAAATTTCTGTTGCACGATGTGTAGTCGAAAAACCAAAATTGTTGATGATTACCGACATTTATCGTGAGCTTCACAAAGCAGAAAGAATGAAATGTATTGCATTCTTGACCGATAAACAAAACCCTTGGACACTACTTACCATCTCGAATGATCCAATGGTGATGGCGGCTTGCGACAGAGTAATTGTAATGAATGAAGGAGAAGTTGTATTGGATGGCCCATTTGATGAACTTATGAAAAACGATAAGTTTATGTCGCTAGTGGATTAGTAATTTGCGTTAAGCCAACACAATTATTTCAAACATAATTTTAAGAATTTACTCATGTTAAATATATCAAAACAAAAAGTCCACGACCGTGTTCACGAGGAATTTGACCTTTACTCGCTCAATACATTGCATACACCGCGGTCGGCAGTCGTCTTGAAAAGATGGCTGATAAGTATTGGTGTTGTTTTGTTGCTTATTTTATTTTTGCCATGGCAACAAAATATTAATGGCAAAGGCGACATCAGTGCGCTTACCCCAAAAGATAGACCACAAAATGTGCAAAATATCATTGCGGGAAGGATAGAAAAATGGTTGGTTAAAGAGGGTGATTATGTTGAAACAGGTGATACCCTTCTCATTGTATCCGAAATTAAGGACGATTACTTTGATAAAAATCTTTCGGTAAGACTACAAGAGCAGCTTGCTGCCAAAAGAGCTGCTATCGAAAGTTATCACGTAAAAGTAAGAGCCCTCGAATCACAAATTGAGGCATTAAAGCAAAACCAACAGTTTAGCTTACAAAAAGCTCGAAACAAAGTAAAACAAAATCAAGCAAAAGTAGTGTCGGACAGTACCGATATGATGGCAGAACAGGTACAAGTCAATATTGCTCAAATTCGTCATGATCGTGGTGAAGATCAATACAAAAATGGAGGTATTGTGTCTTTGAGTGAGCTCGAATCCCGAAAACTCAAATTACAAGAAACAAAAGCCAAATTTGTATCGATACAAAACAAACTCTTGGTGTCTCGTCAGGAGCTCATCAACGCACGCATTGAACTAAATTCTGTCGACGCCGAGTATGCCGAAAAAATCTCAAAAGCAGAGTCAGACAAAAGTTCAGCTTTGTCATCGGTTGCTACTGGAGAATATGAATTATCGCAACTACAAAACAAAATCTCCAACGTTGACTTTCGATTGGGACAATATGTCGTAAGAGCACCGCAAGATGGTTTTGTTGTAAAAGCATTAAAGGCAGGTATTGGCGAAACAATCAAGGAAGGAGAATCAATTTGTACACTACAACCTTCCAATCCTGATACAGCCGTAGAATTATATGTAAAAGCTATGGATGTACCTCTTATTCAGGAAGGACGCGAGGTACGTCTTCAGTTTGAAGGATGGCCGGCATTGGTATTTTCGGGATGGCCCTCTACCTCTGTGGGTACTTTTGGAGGTACCGTAAAGGTTATCGACCGAGTAGACAGTAAAGGTGGTGAATACCGTATGTTGGTAATTCCGAAAAAAGGAGATGACCCTTGGCCAAAACAATTGCGTATGGGCTCAGGAGTGGTAGGTTGGGTTATGCTCGACAACGTACCAGTTTGGTATGAAATTTGGCGTCAGCTCAATGCATTCCCACCAAATTTGAAGAGTGAACCAGAAGAAAAACAAGCTGATAAACAAGCTAAAAAAGAAGAGAAAAAATGATAAAGAAACAGAATAACTCACAACAGGGTGCTTTTCTTGTCAAACCTTTCTTTTTATTTCTCTTATGCTGGAGCCTCCTAGGCTTCAGCGTATCTGCTCAGACAGAATTTAGTTTTGAGGATTTTAAAAGTTTGGTGCTCAAAAATCACCCAACAGTCAAGCAAGCGGATTTGTATCCTCGTGATGCCGAAACAGAAATTATGCAAGCAAAGGGGCAATTTGACCCTAAGTTAAGCTCAACGCTAGATCGTAAAGCCTTGGGTGGTACCGAGTACTATAATCGTTGGGAAAATGCCTTAAAAATCCCTGTATGGACTGGCACTGACCTAAAGTTAGGGTATGAAAACCGAACAGGAAAAAAGCTTTTGCCAGAGGAATCTCCAGAACTTTTAGTAGCAGGAATTACGGTTCCAATTGGTCAAGGATTGATTATCGATGCTCGCCGAACTACTTTAAAACAAGCCCAGTTAGCGAAAACTATCTCGGAGGCAGAACGTTTGAAATTGATTAACAAAACTGTTTTATCAGCTTCAAAAGCCTATTGGGAATGGTGGTTTAGCTATCAGCAATTACAGTTTATTCAAGAAGGTTTGAACTTGGCTAATACAAGATACGTAGCCACCAAAGAAAGAGCCACCATTGGCGAACAAGCGGCTATAGATTCGGTAGAGGCCAAAATTACACTACAAGATCGTCAGGTAGCTTTGGAACAAGCCTATGTCGAACTACAAAATACCCGACTAGCACTTTCTAACTTCTTGTGGGATAATAACGAAAACCCTCTAGAATTACCAGAAGGAGCCATTCCACCAAAAATCCCAACCCGCAAGTTGGATGAGGTGACTTTACAAAACTTAGTGACTCAGGCCAAGGCACAACACCCCGAAATTGTAAAGTTGGATGTAAAAATCAAACAGTTGAGCCTAGAAGAAAAACTTAGAAAAGAACTTCTAAAGCCTCAATTGAATTTTAATTTCAATTTGATTACTAAAACGCTTAATCGAAACTATGGGCCAGAAGGTGGGATTTCTTTCGATAATCAAAAACTAGGCGTTGAATTTGTGATGCCGATTTTTCTAAGAAAAGAAAGAGGTAAGCTAGCTCAAGTAAGAATCAAGCAACTTTCGACCGGCTTTGAATATAACCTAGCCAAAAGAGAGGTTGTCAATGATATATATGCAGCTTATAACGAAGTTAAAAATCTTGAAAAGCAGTTATCTATTCAGCAACAAGCTACAGGCAATCAAGAGCTTTTGTTGAAAGCAGAGCAACGTAAATTTGAGATAGGCGAAAGTACCCTGTTTTTGATTAACTCGCGCGAAAGCAAATTCATCGATATGAAAGTGAAAGTAGAATCGCTGCGAAGCAAATACGAAAAAGCACTAGCAAGTTTGGCCTACTACTCAGGCTTGAGTGAATTATAATTTTGAGCCCTACAGTCTCGACTGTGGGGCTTTTCTTTTCGCCTAACATTTATTCTAGTACTTTTGTAGCATGAAAGCTCCTTTTTTTAGTCAAGAAGAATTACAGTTTATTCAAACACATATCACCGACGACCCAAGCAAATTAATGTTGCAGGCCAGCCGTTATCCACATCTACCTATTACCAAATTAGTCCAACAAATACAAGCTCGACAAAAGGCTCAGCACAAATTGCCCGATTGGTATGCCAATCCGCACCTGATTTTTCCTGCTAATATCTCAGTAGAACAGTGCTCGTCCCAACAAACTGCCCAGTTCAAGGCCAGTTTGATAAACGGTAAAAGCTTAGCAGATTTAACAGGAGGAATGGGCGTCGATACAGCCTATTTAACTCAAAACTTTCAAAAGACCTTCCATTTTGAACAAAATCAAGATTTACAAGCAGTAGTAGCCTACAACTTTGAACAACTTGGCCTTACTCAAGTACAATTTATCCAAGGCAATTCGATCGACTGGCTTACTCATCACTCAGAACCAGAAACTAGCTTTTCTTGGATTTATTTAGATCCGCATCGCAGAGACGAAAGTGGCGGAAAAGTATTCGCCCTCAGCGATTGTGAGCCCAACGTCGTAGCCCACCAAGAAGTACTTTTTAAGTTTTCTGAAAATATTCTTCTCAAAGCATCACCAATGCTCGATTTGGAACAATCGATTCGAGAGCTTAGTCATATCAAACAAATTTGGGTAATTTCGGTCGATAATGAGGTAAAAGAGGTACTTTTTCATTTGGAGGCAAACTTCCACGACGCTCCAAAAATTACATGCGTAGCCTTACACAAAAATCAGTCAACCCAAACCCTCAGTTTCTTCAAGGAAGAAGAATTACAAACTGGCCCCAATCTTAGCCAACCTTTGCGCTATTTGTACGAGCCCAATGTCGCATTACTCAAAGCTGGGGCTTTCAAATTACCCTGCACTCGTTATCAGTTACACAAAATAGCGCCACATAGTCATTTATACACTTCCGATACTTTCCAGCCAGATTTTATTGGACGTTCGTTTGAAGTTTTAGCCGTTTGTAAACTCGATAAAAAGACTATTTTACCGTACATTACCAACAACCAAGCAAATATAACTATCAGGAATTTTCCATTGACAGTAAAACAAATTAGAGAAAAACTCAAAATTCAAGAAGGCGGCAATAGCTATCTCTTTGCTACAACAGATTTTCAAGGACAAAAAATTGTGATAGTTTGTCAAAAAGTGACTTCCTAAAAAAAGATAAGTCTTAAAGCTACCAATTACTCAAATAGTCGCTTGAAATCAATCCAAATAAGCGCTAAATTCGTTGGTAAGACACAATCAAAATTTTCGAAATCATGAAAAAACTTCTCATCTTATCCCTCCTATTATTTGTTGGTCAATCGGTATTTAGCCAGGTTTTTACTGGTACACTCGAAGTAGAGCGTGCCAATAAAGAAGGTTTATACACAACAGTGTCTGTCGATGAAAAATATGTAAAAGAATCTTGGGCACAAGAACTAGCAAAATATGGCCGTGTAGAAGACGGTCGTGGTGGAGTATACCGCATCACTGGCGCTAATATTCCAAGTATTTCAAGTTTGCCTTTAATGGTAGTTAGTAAAGTTTTTTATGACAAGGGTCGTACAAAAATATTTGTTTCTTTTGGCTTTGAAGAGCAAGTATATATCAATGGTGGGCACTCTCAATATCCACAGGCTGAGAAATTCCTTAACAATTTTGTAGAATTGATTACACAACAAGAAAATGTAAGAGTACAGCAAAAAGCCTTAGACGATGTCACAGAAAAACAGAAGAAATACGCAAAATCGGGTGACAGATTAGTAAAGTCTATTGAGGATAACAAAAAAGAAAAAGAACGTTTATTGAAAAAAATTGAAGAAAATGGCTCTGCACTCGAAAAACTGCTTTCGGAAGTAGAGCAAAATAAAAAAGACCAAATCAAAATTCAAGAGGAGGTAGCCAATCAACAAAAGAAACTTGAAGAAGCCAGAATGAGAGTTCCAAAGCAATAAGGTTTTCTAGCTCCTAATCAGACCATTTTGATTAGGAGTTTTTTTTTAACCCTTCCAAAAAATCCATTTAGCCTCCCAAATCTGCCGTCCGTTTATTTTCACCTTGAGAATTCTGGGTCAACTCCTAACTTTCGAATATCAAACAAAACAACAGTGGCAAAATATCCGAAAAGATACGTGATTTGAACTGTAACCTTTGATTTGAAACTAGCATCAAACCTCGTAACAATTAAATACTTACCACCATGAACGAAAGACTTTATCGTAATCCTTCAAAAGCTATTTTGGGGGGTGTTTGTGCAGGACTCGCAGAACGATTCGGAATAGAAACTATCATTATTCAACTAATATTTTTCTTCGGAACAGTATTATCACATGGCTTCTTCTTTTGGATGTACATTATCCTTTGGATAGCCCTCCCAGTAAAAAATACTTGGGACACTACTGTAAACGATGCCACTTCTTTTAATTTTAATAAACCTGATATGAAAAAAGAATCTAATAAAATTTGGGGTGCCGTACTCATTGGCCTTGGTTTAATTTTCTTCTTGGACGAATGGATTCCTAGTTTTGATATGCATAAATTATGGCCATTAGTGCTAATTGGCGTTGGAGGATACATTATCTTCAAAGATAAAAAGTCGGGCGACAATGATAATTACGGTCAATTCTAATATTCAAAACCTGTAGACCATGAACTCGAAAAATATATTTGCTGGAGGTTTTCTAATCTTATTAGGTATCCTCTTTTTAGGAAAAGAATATGGATGGTTTCATATCCATTGGCACGATATCGCACGTATGTGGCCCTTGTTGCTTATATACATGGGCTTGATGGCCTTTGTCGGAAAAACTAGCCGTTCTGCTACCGTGATTTCTATTATTATGATAGCAATCTTTATCCCATTAGTCTTAGTAAAAAGTTGTGTCGATGATGTCAAATCAGAGGTATTTGATGGTGATAGAGACTTTCATCTGAGATTTGATGACAAAGACCAAAATAATAATAATGATAATGACGAGGGCGATACTTCTGAGGATGACAAATCCTCATACGGAGAAGGTGGCAAGCAACATATCGTTGAACCGATGAATGCTTCTATCAAAACGGCAAATTTTGAATTAAATGGTGGTGCGGCAGAGTTTATCATCGATGGCAGTTCTTCCGATTTGGTCGAAGCTGATGCAGATTTAGATTTTGGAAAAATATCTTTGGGCAAAACAGGTGATGGCGACAACCCTAGCGTCAATTTCAAATTGACTGGAAAAAAGGAGGGTATCAATTTTGACAGTGACCGCCACAACAAAGTAAGCCTAAAGTTTAATCCAAATGTACTCTGGAATATGCGCTTTGAGTTTGGTGCAGGTAAAGCAGATTTTGATTTTTCTTCATATCGAATCAAACAATTGGATATCAAAACTGGCGTCACTGAAACAGATATCAAGCTTGGAGACTTGTCCGACAATATGATTGTGAATGTAGAGTCAGGACTTACTTCTATCGAATTTGAAGTGCCAGAAGTTACAGGCTGTCGCATCAAAGTAAAAGGAGGTTTAAATTCTAAAAACTTTGAAGGTTTTGTTAAAAAAGGCGACTACTGGGAATCTCCAGATTATGATAAATCTACTAAAAAGATTTTGATTAACTTTGAAGGTGGTTTGCAAGATCTAAAAGTCAAAAGATACTAAGAATTGCTGATACCAGATTTTTGATATCAATCAAAAAGAGCTCTCATTGATTTGAAGAGCTCTTTTTTACTTTATGAAGATTATCACTTATTTAATAGTTTGACAAAGTTCTACCAATACCGAATTGGTTGATTTTGGATGAAGAAAACATACCAATTTATTGTCTGCACCCTTTTTGGGCACTTCATTGAGAAGAGTAAAACCTTCCGACTTTAGTCTTGCCATTTCGGTTTGGATATCCGCTACCTCAAACGCAATATGATGTATTCCTTCGCCTTTTTTCTCAATGAATTTTGCTATAGGACTATCAGGATTCGTTGCCTCCAATAACTCTATTTTTGTTTGTCCTGTCTGAAAAAATGAAGTTAAAACACCTTCCGACTCCACGCCCTCTTGTTTGTATGGCAAAACGCCCAATAACTTACTAAATAATGTATTGGATTCAGTCAGGCTCTTTACTGCAATCCCTATATGTTCGACATGTTGCATCTTATGGTTTTGTTTTGATTTTCGATTAAACATTTATCTTTGACAAATATCTAAAAACTATTATTTGATAGCCACAAAACTATCTCAACTTAGCGCAAATAGATTTATCAAACCTAAATTTGTTTTAACTCCTTTTATGAATACCCATCAATGAACGTAATAGGAAGGTTGGTTTGAATGATTAAATTGTTGAAAGGTAAGGTTTTGTATTGAAGGTTTCATGCTCATAATTCAATAATGTCGGTATGTCCAAACGTAAAAGAAATAACTCTCAAACAACATTAGGCACTTCACCTGGTACACTTACCTATGTAGGAGCGGACGTAAATTATGCAACCAAAATAACATGGGTAGAATACAACAATGAAGAATACAAAATATGTCAAATTCCCCATTTTTCGGATTTGAATCAGCTCGAACTAAGCAAAAACAAACGACATTGGTTTAATATAGACGGTATTCACGAACCACAAGTGATTGCAACGATAGGTGAGATATTTAGTCTGCATCCGCTGATTTTGGAGGATATTATGAATACCGAACAAAAACCTAAGTTTGAAGCCTACGAAGGGAATCAGCTATTTTTCACCTTCAAAATGCTAAACTTTAATCCAACTACGCGAGAAATTGAAAGCGAACATTTAAGTTTGGTATTAATCGATAACTGTGTTCTCTCCTTTCAGGAAGAACGTCTTACTGATATATTCCTTCCTGTCCAAAATCGTATTGTAGCATCAGCTGGTAAAACTCGTAAAAATGGGGTTGATTATTTAATTTATTGTTTAATCGACTTGGTAGTGGATAATTACTTCATGTGTCTGGATTCTCTTTCAGATGAAATAGAACGGCTGGAGGAAGAGATTATTCAAGATGCCAAACCAATAGCCATGCGAGAACTATATGGCCTAAAGCGTGAAGAGATGATTTTACGAAAATCAATCTACCCTTTGCGAGAAATGATATCTACCTTACTTCGTGAAGACTATCCCAGCGTGACACACTATACTTCTCTTTATTTTAGAGACGTGCTAGATCACACATCGCAATTGATAGAAAATATTGACTCGCATCGTGATTTGATAGCCTCTCTAATGGATTTGTACCTTTCGCAAGTAAGTAATAAAATGAATAATATCATGAAGGTACTTACAGTCATTTCGGTAATCTTTATGCCTCTTACCTTTGTGGCGGGTATCTATGGAATGAACTTTGATTACATGCCAGAATTGCATTGGAAATATAGTTATCCTGTGGTTTGGCTGATTATGATAGTAATGGTCGTTCTGATGCTGCTAGGGTTCAAAAAGAAAGGATGGCTTTAGTCTAGTAAGAAATACTCATATTTGAAATTAATTCAAAGAATGATTATACTCAACTCCGAAAAATTTTTTTTTTAGTTTTTAGGTTAATAAGGCATGAATATCAAACCTCATTTTACAAAAAATATACTTTTTTAACAAAACAAGGCTTAAAAGTCATCCTTAATCGGAAATGAAATTCAATTTTATCCAGAGAAGCGTATAATTTGCAAGATATTCACTACAAAAAGTACAAAAAATAATTAGCATAAATCAAAAAATATTTTTTTCTGAGAGTATTGTTGCAAAATCGATGTATTTTTCAAAAAAAGTATAGATTTTACAAAAATTAGGTTTTAAAATTCAAGTATTTACGTTCAAAAAAATCTTTTTTAGCAAAATAGCGTCAATTTACTAAGTTGAGGCAGACAGCATCACACTTCTTAACTACTTGATTTTCTGATACTTTAGTAAGATATTTGAGTCATAATAATGGTCTAAATAACCGATGGTTTAGATAATCACTAAAAATCATAGAAGAGTATGGAAAGCGTGTTTGCTTCGATTTTATTAATCTCGGGTCGTCCGACTCAGCCATTTACGGGTGTACCACCTGTAGTAATGGTTATTTTCATGGTAGTTTCTGTTGCATTGATAGTTTTAGGTTTAGTAATTTTAAGAAAGCGTCAATCATGGTTGGAGCATTCACAAATTACAGAGGGAGAAATTGTAGAGGTAAGTAAACGTTACGAACGTAGTGATAAAATGGGTCAATCTCCCATTTATTTCCCAGTGGTTTCGTTCAGTTTTAAAGGAAGAACTTTCAAAATTGAAGCAGAAACTGGAATGCCTAAAATTAGTCAAGTTGGTGAAAAAGTTGAGGTTCGCTTTAATCCTGAAAACCCGTATGAATCTACATTAGGTACGTCTAGTATTCCAGGAACAAAACCAGCCTTGTTTTTCGTATTAGGAACATTGCTTTTAGTAGCCAGTGCTATTCTTACAGCACATGCGCAAATGCCGATTGCTTTGAAATAATAAATCACTGCCTAAACAAAAAAAGGTGCTAGTAGTAGCACCTTTTTTTTTGCAAATTATTGCAAACTTCAGCAAATTATAGAATTTCTACAGACTTCGCTTTAAAAGGTTGCAAGATTTTTTCATTTGGGTTCAAGCTTGTAACCAAATAATCTAAATCGTCCACATCACATACTTTATAGTTTTCAACACGATTTAGTTTTTCTTCAATCACGCAGGTTACGGTCTTCTTGGCTACACTCATCATTTTTTGCTTGAGAAGCGATTCTTCATACTGACGGATAGCCAAACCTCTTTGTGGGTGAATGCTATTGATGCCCATAAAATACAAATCTGCATTGATGTGCTCCAAGTCTTGCATGGTCTTACTTCCTAGGGTAATTTGATATCGCTTATAAAACGACCCCCCAAGCAAAATAACCTCTACCTTGGGATGCTCGGCCAAGGCAGTTGCCAAATGTGGATTATTCGTAACCACAGTGATTTCCAAACTTTTAGGAAGTTGCTCGGCAATATAAAAATTGGTTGTTCCACCATCCATTAAAACAATGGAGTGATTTTCGATGAGCTTTTGAGCTTTTTTTGTAATGATATTAAACTCATTATTGGCAATACCCAATCCTCGACTTGCTTTCATTGAAAGGTACGAGTTAGCAATGGCACCCCCATGAACCTTCTTCAATAGTCCTCTGTCTTCTAGCTCAATAACATCTCTCCTTACACTGTCATACGAGACATTCAACAATTGTCCCAACTCTACCAATGTTACTTTCTTGTCAGTCCCTAATTTTTCCAAAATTAGTTGTTGACGTTCTTCTTTAAGCATAAGTCAAAACCTTTTAAGGCCCATACTTGCTTATTATTGCAAGTATATGTGTTTTATTATAATTAGTGGTCAAATTTACAATTATTTCTTACTAATATCCTAGAACGAAACTTTTTTTTTCGCAAAACATTGAAAAAACTTTTCAAATTATTGCAATTTTTTGCAAATTTATTTGCAATAGTTTGAAAAGTTTTTTATACCTTTGTTTTGTAAAGAATTAACCATTTTTATATCTTTAGAGAATAATTAGTATTAATAATTGGATAGTAAGAATAATGTTCTGAAGGGTTATTAAAAAACGGTGACAGTTGTACTGACACCGTTTTTCTTTTTTATTACACTTGAAAAAAAACTCTTTTTACCCTTTCGCTTACATTAGTCAAAATTTCATAAGGAATAGTATCGATTTTTTGAGCCAATTCTATGATGGTTAAATCTTTTCCAAAAATAATCACCTCATCACCTTCCTGCACATTGGGCACATCGGTTACATCAATCATCGACATATCCATACAAATATTGCCAATCACCTTACATCGGATGCCATGCACGAGTACTTCGCCTACCCCACGGCTAAACCCTCTATCAAACCCATCAGCATAGCCAATCGCAATAGTAGCCGTTTTGGTTTTACGGTGCAATACTCCTCTCCTACTGTACCCAACCGTTTCGCTAGGATCGACCACTTTAATTTGTGAGATAACGGTTTTTAGAGTCCCCACAGTTTGTAATTGTGCCTGATCGGTGGGCGTAGCAGCAACTCCGTAGAGACCAATCCCCAAACGAACCATATCTAAACGAGCCTCTGGAAAACGAGCAATACCAGCAGAATTTGCTAAATGACGAGACGGGAAATAGCCAATTGCCTCGGATATTTGATTAGCCATCTCAGTAAACAACTCTACCTGCTTGTGTGTAAAGGCATCGTATTCGGCACCGTCAGCCCCTACCAAATGGCTAAAGATAGTCGATACCCATAAATTAGGATTTCCTGTAAGTTCTTCTAGTAATACGGGCAGTTCGTGTTTTTCAAAACCTAATCGATGCATACCCGTATCGAGCTTAATATGGATTTTGGCTGTTAGATGGTGTTCATCTACATACTCCGAAAACTCCCTTAAAATGCGTTTGCTATAAATTTCGGGCTCAAGATTATATTGGACAATCTGTTCAAAATCGTTGGGAGAGGGATTCATCACCATAATAGGCAAATAAACACCATTTTGGCGTAAAACAACACCTTCGTCAGCGTAGGCTACTGTTAAATAGTCGACCCCATGAAATTGCAATAAATTTGCTACTTCGGTACTGCCTGCACCATAAGCAAAAGCTTTCACCATTACCATAATTTTGGTATGCTGTCCGATTTTATCTCTAAAATAATTGAGATTATGTGTAATGGCATCCAAATTTATTTCGAGAATAGTACCATGGGTTTTCTTGACAAGCTTACTTACAATTTGTTCAAACCCAAATTTGCGTGCTCCTTTTACCAAAATCACACTATCCTTAATCTCTTTTATTAATCTACTATCAATGAAATCCTGCGTAGTTCTAAAAAAGTGTAATTCTCCTTCATGAACACCATTTTTGGTTGGAATAGAAAACAAGCCACAATTTCTGGTTATAATTTCACCGATACCAATGACCATATCCAAATGTTTGGCCTTAATCAAATGAGCAATATGCAGATACAACTCACTTTCGATTATGCCTGTTTCTAACAAATCGCTCAAAATTAGCACCTTCAAGGGCCTTTGCTTTTGTTGATTCAAAAAGTTTAGGGCGATTGTTAAGCCTGCCAAGTCATTATTATAAGTATCATCAATTAAGTAGTTACCACGAACCCCTTGCTTCATCTCAAGGCGCATGGAAATTGGTCTCAAAATTTGTAGGCGCGCCTGTATTTCTAATTCATTATACCCCAAGTGAATCATGGCAACAATACAATGAATAGCGTTTTCGATAGATGCCTCATCCGTAAAGGGTACATCCAGTTGCATTGGCTGCCCACCATTGAATGGCAAATCTTCTTTCTCGGTGTCTGGATCATCAAGTTGAAGGGTCACTTTAGTATTTTGTATACCAACCGTCCAATCTACTCGAATGCCAAAAGGCAATACCCTCGACCATGAAAGTATTTTACATGAAGGATTTTCAAAAATGAACTCTTTCTTTACGATTTCGTCAATTTCTACATAATCTGAACAATAAATCAAGGTTTCCGATTGAGAAAACAGCTTAATTTTTTCACGGATTTTCTCAGAAGTCTCACTAAAAAACTCATTATGGGCTGTGCCAATATTGGTAAAAATGCCCATCGTTGGTTGAATAACACGCTGCAATGCCTCCATCTCGTGTGGGCGAGAAATCCCAGCTTCAAATATGGCCAAATTATGAGCCTTATTCATTTGCCAAACCGATAATGGAACTCCAATCTGAGAGTTATAACTCTTGGGGCTCTTAACAATCTGATATCGATTAGACAGCAGCTGAGTAAGCCACTCTTTCACCACTGTTTTACCATTACTCCCGGTTACACCAATAACTGGAATACTAAACTGTAGTCGGTGTTGCTCTGCTACTTGCTGCATCGCTACTATGCTGCTTTCTACTTGCCATACTTTGGCTTCGGGCATGTGCGAAAGTTCACGCAGAACACCAGGCGTGCATGCTGACTTTTCGATAACAAACTCGCGAACTCCTTTGTGGTATAGATCATTCAAAAACTGATGACCATCGTGGTGAAGCCCCTTAATGGCAAAAAAGATAGAAGTGCTCGGAGATGATAATTGGCGACTATCATTCAACAAATATTGAGCGTTGGTAATAATGGGGGCTGCTTGAAACTTCATTCTACAAAATATCCAGAAATATTGAATGATTTATAATTGACTATCTAAAACTAGGAAAACACTAAGATTTTCAAACAATTTCGGAGTTAAGATATCTGATTTCGAAAATATACCTTTACTACTTGAAAAGTACATTGTTAACAAGTACGACAATCCCTACATCTAATATCCCAAATACATGTTTTTAGTATCCATTGGAAAAGTCCTAATTCAATACTATAAAAAATAGGCTAAAATCGATTAATAAAATCAACTAATACACGAAAGTATTAATTTAACTATCAAAGTACACATAGCTTATCTTATAGAAACAAAAAAAGTGAGGCAAAAATTACCTCACTTCTCTTAATTTTATATTAGAAAATGCTAAGTATCTTATGCTAAAGCAGCTACGCCTGGCAATACTTTTCCTTCCATATATTCCAATAAAGCACCACCACCTGTAGATACATACGATACGCGGTCGCCATATCCAGCATTGTTGACAGCCGAGGCCGAATCGCCACCACCAATCAAAGAGAATGCACCGTTTTCTTCAGTAGCTTTTACTACAGCATCAGCAACGGCATTGGTACCAATAGCAAAATTAGGGAATTCGAATACACCCATCGGGCCGTTCCAAAGTACAGTTTTTGAATTAGCAATTACTTCACTAAACAATTTCACGGTTTCAGGACCAATGTCAAGACCTTCCCATCCATCTGGAATTTCGCCACGGCTAACGATTTGACGGTTAGCATCGTTGCTAAAGTTATCGGCACAAGTATTATCTAATGGCATATAGATTTTTACACCTTTTGCTTCAGCTTTCTCCAACAATGATTTTGCCAATTCAACTTTGTCTGGTTCGCTAATCGACTTACCAATTTTACCACCTTCTGCCAAAGAGAAAGTGTACGTCATACCGCCACCAATGATTAGGTTATCTACTTTATCCAAAAGGCGTTCGATAATCAAGATTTTATCAGAGATTTTAGACCCACCCATAATGGCAGTGAAAGGACGCTCAGCACTTTCTAAAATCTTGTTAGCATTTTCAATTTCTGCCAACATTACATAACCGCATACACGGTCCTCGAAGAATTGACCCACTACCGCCGTAGAAGCATGAGCACGGTGAGCTGTACCAAATGCATCATTTACCCATACATCACCTAATTTTGATAACTTTTCAGCAAACTCAACATTACCTTTTTCTTCTTCTTTGTAAAAACGAAGGTTTTCCAACAATAGAATCTCACCAGGTTGCAAAGCCGCAGCTTGGTCGATAGCCGACTGACCAATACAGTCATCAGCAAATTTCACTTTGCGACCAAATACTACTGAGAGTGGATTTACTAAGTGCTTCAATGAATATTTTTCAGTTGGACCGTCTTTTGGTCTTCCCAAGTGTGACATCAAGATAACCGAACCACCATCTTCTAAGATTTTGGTGATTGTAGGAATTGTCGCTTTAATACGAGTATCATCAGTGATTTCGAAACGCTCATTCAATGGAACGTTAAAGTCAACACGAATTAATGCACGCTTGCCTGCAAAATTGTAGGAATTGACAGTCTTCATTTTGTTTCTTCTGTTAATAGTTGTTTATAATTGGGAGATTTATGAATCAACAAAGAAAAATTACGAAACACTTAGCTATTTCAAAATAATATTACGCAAAATCAAGTTTTTGTAAAATTATCATAAGCCTCATGTTCTTTGCATTTCCTTATAAAAATCTTCGTGGCAAATATACATTTTTCAAGAATAATTCACGAAAAAACACAATCATTTGAGTATTTTTAATTATAGATTGTATGATTAATTATATTTTTTAAAAGAATAATAAAATAATACAAAAGTCAGTATAGCGATTTGTACTATTTTGTACAAAACCCAAATGATAGCTTGCTTCGGCGAATTTTTCTGTACGATATTAGGTTGTGAAATTGCAAGCCTATATTTGCTACTCAACTCTTTGTTTATGATACCAATAGAAAAAAAAGAACTACCTCCAAAATATTATCTAACGTACTTTCAATATCTGTTGGATTTTGTCAAAAAAAAGTATTCAACTATTCTTAACGAGACTGAAAACGCTTTTATTCAGGCATTTGAAGCCTTAAGCGAGAACGAACAATGTCTTTATATTCGCTTTGCCAATCGTAGAGGTTCATTTTTTAAGACAGATAAACTAAAGTACCAAGAAATAGAAGATATCGACAAAATGCTTGAGTTACTAATTAAGAAGCATTTTTTGTCGCCCCTCAATCATGAGCACATTACTTTAGCTGGGAATGTACTTGATATTCTTAACAAGACAGAAATAATCCAATTAGCCAAGATGCTTAATTTGGATACCAAAGGAAAAAACGCCCAAAAGAAAGAGGAGTTAGTAGACTGGCTACTCGAATCGGCAACATTTGATGAAATGGTGGCATGGCTAAACCCCGAAATGATAGAAAAACCAGCCATCATTAAAGTCAATTTTGAGGAAGAAGTCCAAATGTTGAAATTCCTATTTTTTGGAAGTCGCTATGGAGATATGACCGAGTTTGTGGTGCGTGATTTAGGGTTTCAGACATACGAGCATTATGATATGGACCAATTGGTTCCGCATTTTCAAAGCCGACAAGAAGCCGAAGATAAACTAAAGGTGAGTCTGGCTCGTGAGGATTTTTATGAAATGCAAGCACAAGACATCAACCCCGAGGATATCTTTCATTGGTTTATGACTTGGACAGAGCAGCATAAAAATAGTCTTTCGGAAATAGCCCAGCCAAGTTATGCTCGATTTGCGTTGAAAGTAGGAAGCTTTTTTGAAAAAACGAAAAAGCCAGACCTAGCACTTCCAGTCTTTCGTTTAACGCAAGAACCCCCTTCTCGTGAAAGACAGGTACGTATCTTGCATAAGCTCAAAAACCTGGAGGAAGCACAAGCGCTGTGCGAACAAATCTTGACAGAGCCTCAAAATGCTGATGAGCAGTTTTTTGCACTTGACTTTTTCAACAAACTTGAAGCTCAGAATGCTAAAAAACGAGTCAAAAAGGCGGTTACGGACAAGCTTCACAACGCCGATGTTTTAGCCTTGGAGAAGTCTTGGCAAAGGCAGGTAGAGTTTGGGGTAATTGAGCATTATGAAAAACTCAACAAAAAGGCTGCATTTACTGAAAACCATCTTTGGAGAAGCCTCTTCGGTCTATTGTTTTGGGATATCATTTTTGATACCGAAAGTATGGCCATTCATCATCCATTGCAGCGTTCTCCTTCTGATTTATTTAAGCCTACGTTTTTTGAAAAAAGAAAACAAAAAATGGAAGAGCGACTCGAAATCCTCGAAAATCCAGATGATTGGAATGTATTCTTGAACCGAATATTTTTTGAAAAATACGGTATAACCAATCCTTTGGTTGATTGGTATGGCGGACTCTTCCCCTTAATCATCACGCTACTCGAAAGGCTATCAAGCGAGCAAGTCAAGGCGGTTATGTTGGAGATGGCTCGTAATCTTCGAGAGAATATCCGTGGGTTTCCTGACCTTTTTACTTGGGACGATGGGGATTATCAATTTATCGAAGTAAAGTCACCTACGGATAGTCTCTCTAATCAACAACTGTACTGGCTTCGATTTTTTGAAAGTATCAATCTACGTGCAAAAGTGCTCAGAATTGAATGGAAAAAGCCTGATATTGAGATAACAACAACATAACCCATGACTAACAAACAAGGAATAATTTTATTTTTTCTTTAAATAAATATATTAAACATTTAACAATTTCTTATTTTTTGCACAATTCCAAGAATTTCACCCTATTCCCGTATATAGATGATTTATGGTTTTGATTATTCGAAGAATCTATAAAATGAGCTTGGAATTCTCAAATTAAAATCCTAAATTCAATCTAAGGAAATCGCCCAATAAGGTAAGTTACCCCTACAAAAGTGTAGGGTCTTTACTAAAAATAAGTTTGGAGTCAGAGGAGTTTGCTATTTGATAAAAGTATCCTATTGCTAGTTCCCAACTCCAAACTTGGGCATACCCTTCTCAACGTCATTGGCAAATCATACCAGCTATACAAAAACTGTTCGGCCTTATATTTTATATACTAAAATTAAGCAGTGCCTCGTTGAGAGATAAATTATCTTTTAACCTTAAACTAGAGTGCGTATGAAATTACAGGTGCATTCAATTCACTTCGACGCAGACAAGAAGTTGTTGGAGTTTATCCAATCTAAGTTGAACAAGTTGGATACGTTTTACGACAGAATCACAGGTGGGGAAGTTTTCCTCCGACTCGACAAAGGGGAAAATACAAAAGTCAGAAGTAAAACGTTAGAAGTGAAAATCAATTTGCCGGGTGCTACACTATTTGTGAGGGAGATGGCTACTACTTTCGAAGAAGCAATGGACATTGCCATAGAAGCTTTGAAAGTTCAATTAAAAAGGTTCAAAGAAAAAACACAAGAAAAGTCATTAGGTAGTCGACAAGTTTTGATTAACATGTCTATGGCTTCTGAAAGCTAAAATATCTTAAAAGCCCGAGCGAGAGCTTGGGCTATTTTTTTGATTACTCAGGTATGATTTATCTGATTGCTGAACAAAACGAGTAAGTGTGATTCCAGTGTATTGATTTTTTCACTGATTTTTAAAAAACAGTTTTAAACTATTAAATCAATGAGTGCAAGACTTAGTCTTGAACTAGTATAGTATAGTATAGTATAGTAAATCCCAAATTTAGACATTGGATTGATTTTCAAATCATTAAAAAAAAGGCGGTCGAAAATCTAATTTCAACCGCCTTTTTTGATATCTGCAAAGCACTACGTCTCTGCGTCGAAATACTTATTTATGCATATTCGTTCAAATTTCTCAATCTGAGACGATGCACTATTGCTTTAAACTAAACCAAATTTAACTTTTACTGCATCTACATAATCTAGTTTTTCCCATGTAAATAACTCTACTTCTTTCTCTACCACTTTACCATCTGGAGACTTGAAGGTTTTGGTAACAACTTCGTTTTTACGTCCCATGTGTCCATAAGCAGCAGTTTCAGAATAAATAGGGTTTCTTAACTTCAAACGTTGTTCGATGAAGTAAGGGCGCATATCAAAAATTTCTTCTACTTTACGAGCGATTTCGCCATCAGTCAAATCCACTTTAGCTGTTCCGTAAGTATTTACATACAAACCACAAGGTTTGGCAACACCAATTGCATAAGAAACTTGAACCAATACCTCATCACAAAGACCAGCAGCCACCAAGTTTTTAGCGATATGACGAGTAGCATAAGCCGCAGAGCGGTCAACTTTTGAAGGGTCTTT
>NZ_JBMLSD010000146.1:0-9791 GCF_049240685.1 Flectobacillus sp. | reverse complement strand
AAATTGTAAACATGGTAGCCATTGCAGTCGTTGAAGCTCAAAATAAATAGGCCTTGAATTAGCTTGCAAGAATGAGTTAGTAAGTAAGCAACATTAGATTTAAGTTTTGTACCTTCTATAAATAACTTAAATCTAATGTTGCTTACTTTTTTTTATTAGGAAAGATTAAATCAATTACATAGTTGTAACATTGTCAATCGACGAAACGAGAAACCATCATTAACTTGGACTCTCTTTTTCACTAAATTTTGTAAAACAATTTCAAACTGTTAAAAAATGAGTCAAAGACCAAGGCTTGAACTAGTGAATCCAATTATGTACAATAATCGGAGCTGCAACACCTGCCTACTATATTTATTTGATTATAAACTTATTATAACAAAAAACACCATTAAACAACAACTTTCTCTTAATCATTCTATCTTAAAAACTACGGAAGTTGCATAAGGCATCTTTGATGGGCAAGTAATTGTTAAATCGTCAGCTTCTTGTTTCCAATGAAGTTTCCCCTTGTAACCAAGTAACGAAACCTTCTTGACACTTTGAGCATAATGACCAGCATTTGCACCTAAAGATTTTATTTTAACAGTGGTATTTGGAGAAGGTACTGTCATACAAAAAGCATAAAGTGAATTGTCTTTTCCAACTGTAAATCTAAAATCTGTTTCATTGAATTTAAACTCAGCGTGCCTTTTCGTTAAGCCCCCCCCTGGCAACATTTTCAACTTATTATTGATGATTTCTCCTTCACCAGGAATATTCCAAGCCTTGCTACCATAAACCGCCGCTCCATTTCTACGCATCCAGATACCTACTTCTTTTAACATTTTTAAACTACCTTCGTCCAAAGAACCATCGGGTAAAATAGAGATACAAAGAGCCGCATTACCATCACGTGCGATAGCTTCGATGACATATCTAATCATCATTCCTGAATCATAAGTAAAACCAGGAGCATAAAACCAGTCTCCAACGGGTGCTTCAGCAATCCAAGGTTGAGCGGTATTGATTTTTTCAGGAACGCCAAATTCTTCCGTATTCACTGTACCATTGGTATTATCACGGAATTTTACAATACTGAAGGTATTTACGTTACCCCTTCTTTGAAGAGTACGGTTGTAAAAATCAGCAATTACGTGTTGCATGGCATCGGCTTTTATCCCTGTTCCTGTGCCATTTCCAGTAAATGGACCTTGCACAGTACCATCAGTATAAATAAAATCAGGGTCATAGTGTTCTACAACGTCCATCATTCGTAAAGCCCAATTAGTGGTGTACCATTTGGCATAGTCAAGATGGTTTGAAAAAATACCCGCTGGGGATGGCGTCCAATCGGTATGTGCATTTTGTTCTACTCCTTTATATTCTCTGAGGTCGATACCATAAAGCATTCGAGGGTCATAGCCTTCCCACCATTTTCCTTTGCCATCGGCAAGCGTCAGGTGTCCGTCGTAAGGAATCCCTTTTTTGTCTCCTTCTTTATCGCTTCCAAAGGCTGTTTGCCACCACCACCATGTATATTCATGGTGAAAAGTTACGCCAAAACGCATTCCATCGGTTCTACAGGCTTTTGCCCATTCTCCAATCAAATCACGTTTAGGACCGATATTGACAGAATTCCAAGGCTGATATTTTGACTTCCATAAATCATAATTATCATGATGCACGCCTTGAATCATCAAATATTTTGCACCAGCATCTCGGTATATTTTAGTAAGTTTTGCTGGATTAAGTTTGACAGGATTCCAGTCACGCAATACTTCTTTATAGCCAACTTCTGATGGATGTCCGTACTTTTTTAAATGATTGGCATAAGCTTTTTTCTCTGATTTATACAAATTACGGGCATACCAGTCACCACTTTCGCCTGCTGATTGTGGCCCAAAATGAACCCAAATACCAAACTTGGCATCACGAAGCCACTGCGGAGTGCCGGGATAGTTTTTTTCAATAGATTCCCAAGTTGGTTCAAAAGGCCCTTTTGCGATGGGAAGATTCAATTTCATTTCTGGAAAAGTTTTCCAATCTCCCACAGTTTCACTATCAACTGGTCTTGCCTTGGGAATTGTTGGTAACGGATTCTTTTCCTGAGCATACATACAAACAGGAAGTAAGAAGGGAATAAACAATGCAAATACTTTTTTCATGTGATTAGCTCTATTGAGCATTTTAATTAAAAAAACTTAGCGAATGAAAAGCAGGTTTTCATTCGCTAAGGCATTTCAGGGATATGATTTTAATGAATGATATTAATAGCCAGGATTCTGTGTAAGGTTTTTATTAATATCTCTTTCCGACTGAGGAATTGGCCACAATTCATTTCTTCCTGCGACAAAAGCTCTTTTTTGATAAAGTAAGAAACCTTGATTATCCACAGGGAAATCTTTGTAAGTAGCTGGCGAATTGGTGAGTTTCATACCTGTAAACTGTCTGTTTAGTTCGGTTGCGGCAGTGCCCCATCTCAGAATATCATAATAATGTATTCCTTCAAAAGCTAACTCTACTTTGCGTTCTCTTCTAAAGATTGTTCTCAACGAAGCTGCATCTGTTACTTTCACAGGAGGCATATTAACCGAAGCTCTACCTCTTACTTTATTGATAGTTTCATCCAATAAGGCCTGATTGATAGCATCACCAGCTTCTACTTTTGCCTCAAGATAGCTTAGAAGTACTTCAGCATAGCGAATCAAAGTGAAGTTTCCACCATAATTCATGAGGTTTCCAGCAAAGGTTGAATCCATAAACTTATTGACACAGTAGCCACTCCAATTGTATCGATTCATTCTATCAGGTGAATTACTTTCAGGTCTTGAAATGTACTTTACGCCTTTAAACACCGCACGATCAGAAATCATGATTGTTTGATCTAGTCTTGGATCACGATTATTGTAAGGGTTATTAGAGTTATATAGTGGAGATTCTTCTACCGTTTTTCCATCTATACACTCATACGACTGCACCAACTCGTTGTAAGGCGAAAACTGATGCCACCCTCCATAAGTTTCTGGATAAAGATATTGCAAAAACACGTGACTGTAAGTATCCTCATGGTATTGTGAGGCAAGAATGATTTCATTGCTATTTTCACCTGTTTGAATAAATAACTTTTTAAAACCTCCTTGCTCGATTGAATAAGCACCACTATCTATGATTTTCTTGTAGGTTGCAGCGGCATCGCTCCATTTTTTCTCTGCCATTTGTACTCTACCCAAAATAGCCAAAGCTGCTCCTGCTGTAATACGTCCCATTTCACTACTTGGGCGAGTGGTAGGTAATAAGGCAGCACTTTCTTTTAGTTCGTTTTCTACAAAAGTCCAAACCTCTGCCTTAGGCGTTCTTGTAATAGAGTTTGCCTCATCTAAGGTTAATAGCTTTTTAGGCAAAGGCACATCCCCAAAGTATAGAGCAAGGTTGAACAAACAATAAGCCCTTAGAGTACGAATTTCAGATTTTAAGATATTCTTCTTCGTTTGATCCATCTGAATAGCATCAATATGGTCTAGGAAGTTATTGCATTTGGCAATTTTATTGTAAGTATTGCTCCAATAGCTATTGGTCACCCAGTAAGAAGAGTTTAACGAACCGTCGGTAACACGGTCAGGGATTAACTCTTTCTCTGAACCTAGTCCTGCCATCAAATCAAGATAAAATACGGCTCTGGCATTCCAGAAATCCTCGCCAGACCAGCCTGCTCCGATATTATAACATCCAATTAAGGCAAGATTTGCGTCTTTTTCTGTTTTCCAGAAAGTACCATCTGAAATAGAGTCGAGTGGTTGTTTGTCAAAATAATCACTTTTACAAGCTACCATAGAGAAGTATAACGCAAACAGTAAGCCTATTTTGAAAGATGGTAGTTTTGAATATATATTTTTGAATTTCATGTCTCTCAATCGTTTAGTAAAATATGTCCTTATAATTTAGAATGATACATTTACACCAAAAGTATAAACACTTGTAAGGGGATAAAATCCATTATTTTGTGCCATTTCTGGGTCCCATCCTTGATAATATGAATTGATTGAAAGGAGATTTTGTCCACTAAAGTATACTCTAAGCCTGTCAATCTTCATTTTCTCCATCAACTTATTACTAAATGTATAGCCAACTTGTAAGCTTTTTAATCTTGCAAAACTGGCATCTCTATTCCAGAATGTTGATGTTTGAACAATCCCACTTCCTTCGTTAAGACTTGTTAATTTTGGATAAAGTGCATTTGGATTTGGGTTTTCTGTTGTCCAACGGTTTTCTACTTGCCATCTTTGGATTTGTCCTCCGTTGAAGAAGGCAAATGCTTGATAGTTATTCATTTGTTTTTGCCATCCTGCAAGTCCTTGCACTAACATTAAGAAATCAAATCCTTTGTAGTTTGCAGTAAGTGTTAAACCAAAATTGTATTTAGGAACAGTATTTCCGATAAATGTTCTATCATAAGTGGCATCTACTTTACCATCTGGCACTCCATTAGGACCGCTGATATCCTTGTATCTTATGAAGCCTGGTTGTGCAGAATAAGGTTGTTTTGCATAAGCTGCAACATCATCTGCATCTTTAAACAAACCATCTGCAACGTAACCATAAGTAACGCCTAACGACTGTCCTACAAATAAATTAGCTCCGATATTTTGTTGAAGTCCATTGGCGAGTTCAGTTACCTTGTTGTTGACCACTGTAAAGTTTGGAGATACTCCGATTTTAACCTTTCCAATGTTGGCATGATAGTTTAAGCTTGCTTCAAAGCCCGTATTTTCTACGCCTCCAATGTTTACTGGCGAAGTACTCAGACCCAATGTAGCAGAACTTGCTACGCTATAAAGCACACCAGAAGTTTGTTTTTTGAAAACACCTAACGTAAAATCTAACTTACCTTTCCATAAGCTTGCATCTAAGCCAATATCGGTCGTAGTAGTAGTTTCCCAAGTAACATCAGCGTTGCTAAGTCTAGTAGTGGCTGCACCAGACACTAAAACACCACCTAGAGAATAGTTTTGCCCCAATGAAACAATATTCTGATAAGGGTATGTACCTACATTTTGATTACCCAATTTTCCCCAGCTTGCTCTTACTTTTAGGCTGTTCACCCAAGATACATTTTTCAAGAAATCTTCTTCTGAAAGAATCCATCCTGCTGAGAATGAAGGGAAATAACCCCATCTACCTTTTGCAGGAAAGCGAGAAGTTGCATCCGAACGCATATTGGCTTCAAGCAAATATCTACCGTTGTACGAGTAGTTTACTCTACTAAAAAATGAACGCATTGACCATGCCGAAGCAGAACCTGAGTTACTCATACCTGTGGCAGAACCACCATTGATTTCGTAAAGGGTATTAGTCGGAAAATCTTTACGAAAAGCTGACATTCCCCAATCATCATATTGCTCTTGAGAAACACCACCGAGTATCGTAAACGAGTGCTGGTCTATTTGTTTAGTGTAGGTAGCTAACGACTGCATGGTTAATTGCTGTCCTTGTCCAGACGATACTGTTAAATTGTTCGGGCCAACCGTCTTGTTTGCATTAAACACAAAATCTGAAGCATAATCTTTGTTGTAGTAACTCCAGAAATTATATCCAACTTTACCACTCAAGGTTAATCCTTTGATTACCTCCCAAGCAATTTCACTACTTCCCAAAAAGTATTTGTTTGTGCCCTTGTAAAAAGACTCACTTGCCATCCATGCTTCTGGGCTGTAATTGTCTTGGTAACCATAAGTTCCATCAGATTTTTTACCTGCAAAAATAGGACCTTGTCTTACCGCATAATTGATCATGCTGTTCATACCGCCATCATATTGACGTGGAGAATGGTTTTCGGAAGTATAGCCTGCTAAGTTCACTTTTAGCGTAAGGTTATCCTTAATTTTGGTATCAGTATTCAAAAGGATATTATATTTCGAATAGCCATTTTTAGCCACGATACCATTTTGTTGCAAATACCCAATAGAAAATAGATACTTTGTTTTATCATTTCCTCCCATAAAACTTAGGTTATGGTTACTCTGAAAACCATCACCAGAAGTTAAAAGGTTTTTAAGGTGAGGTACGTTGGGATAATTATCAGGGTCTGAGCCGTTTCTGAATTTCTCAATGTCAGCATCTGTATAAGAAATCCCTGCACCTGCGTTGATATTTGCTTCATTTCTTAGCTTGGCATATTCAGCAGATTCCACAAAATCAGGTAGTTGAGTAGCATTTTGCCATCCAGCATAGCTATTATAGCTAATTTTCATTTTACCAGATTCGCCCCTTTTGGTTTCGATGAGGATTACGCCATTGGCAGCTCGGCTACCATACATCGCCGCTGAAGCTGCATCTTTCAATACCGAAATACTCTTAATGTTATTCGGGTCAACGTCATTGATAGAAGTTGCTAATCCGTCAACGAGGATCAATGCACCACCACCAGCACCATAAGAACCTATACCACGAATGGTGATACTCGCACCGTTATTACCAGGCTGTCCAGAACCTTGCGATACCGAAACACCTGTCATGAGTCCTGCTAATGCTTGAGAAGATTGTGTAATAGGTCTATCTGCAATTTCTTTAGCAGAAATACTTGAAACAGAACCAGTTAAATTGATTTTCTTTTGAGTGCCATAGCCCACAACCACAACTTCATCCAAACTTTGTTGTTCTGCTACCAGCTTTATATTTAGTTCAGTTGATTTACCTACTTGGATTTCTTGTTTTTTATATCCAATATAAGAAAACACCAAAATGCTTGAGCCATTTGGGACATTGATGTTGAATTGTCCTTTGTCATTGGTTACTGCACCTTTTGTCGTTCCTTTAATACTAATATTTACTCCGACCAAAGAAACGCCGTTTTCGTCTGCTACAGTACCAGAAACGGCTTGTTCCAGATATTCAGCTTGGGATTCTATATTTTCGTCGTTTTTTAAGGAAAGGGAATTGGACTTTTTTAGCAAAATTCGATTTCCTTGAATTTCATAGCCAATACCTAGCGGTGTGAATATTTCATGTAACACCTCTTTTAATTCCTTATTTTTGACATTAACACTTATTTTTCGCTTGGCGCCTATGCTATTGGGGCTATAGAAAAAGTTTACTTTTGCAGTATTTTCAAATTCAGAAAGCACTTCAATTAATCCCTTTTCTTGAATATGAAGGGTTACCTTTTTCTGTAACATATCTTGTCCGCTAGCATCTCTAGCGTACGACAGTGTTGTGAAAATAATCGCAATAAATATCTGTCCAGCTGAAATTTTCATAATGGATAGTAACGTTGCTAACGTTAATAGATTTTTTTTCATAAATTGTAACGTTTTTGTTTTTCTCGAAAAATTGACAAAAATATTCCCTTGCACTTCCTAGTAAGAAGTGCCTCAAGTTGCTTAAACGGGAATCACATGGAGTCGGTAAATGGTGCGAACATTTGCCGACTTTTCTTTTTTAGGAAGAATTAGAAACTTTTTTGGGTCATAGTTATTAGTAGGTTTTATAGTGTTTAAAAATACATTTGTTAGTTTTCAATAATTACATCCTTTTCCTGATATAATAATTTGAGCGTCAATTACTTGGTAACTTATTCCTGTGATTTTAGAAATACTATTTAATTTATCAAACATCGTCTCGTCAGAGAGATTACCATTAATGGTACAATCTTCATAGAGTTTCGAATCATACACGATTTTGATTCCATAAGCTTTTTCTAAATCTGAAAATACACTTGCTAAAGAAGCATTACGATAAATAAATGTCTGATTATCAGAAGAATCAGCAAGTATTTGAGGCAATTCTACAATCTTCTTTACTAACTTGTCTTTGGATAATTCATAAACCACTTCTTGATTCGGCGTAACGATTATTGTATTGGGATTGGTATGGTTGCGATCACTTGCTTGTTTTTGTGCGAGCACGGATACTTTACCTGTTTTTACAATAACCTTTTCTTCTTCAATATCGGGGTTGGCTTTAATCGTAAAACTTGTCCCCAATACCTGTGTAATTAATTTTTTGGTATAAATAATAAATGGTTTTTGTGGGTTTCTTTTTACCTTAAAGAATGCTTCTCCAACTAAATAGACCTCCCTTCTATTCTTTTCGAATACTTTAGGATATTTAATACGAGTATTTTTTTGAAGAACTATTTCCGATCCGTCACTCACTGTAATACTCAAAGGTTGATTGGAAGTATTTTGACTTTCAACAAACTCGATTTCCTTGTTGTAATTCGCCAGTTGAGGAATCTCATAATTTCTATCTTCGCGCTGATAATGGTTGATCCAATAGCCAAGTCCAATTAGTAATAATACCGATGCGGCTAGTTGCCATTGAAACCTATGCCAGTAACTCGGTTTCTCGGAGAGTTGTATTTCTAATTCGACACCACTCCATATTTTTTCAAGGGACGCATCTTCATCAATCGGTGTAGTTTGCATGGTACCAAGCGTTTTTACCAGTGATTTTGCTTCTAAAATCACTGTTCTTTTTTCTGGATGATTTTGCATAAAATCTTGCCAGAAGGTATTGGTATGTTTATCTGGATTTTGCACCCAACGACAAAAAAAATCGTCTTTTACAAAATCGATGGTGTTGTAATGAGAATAGTTCATAGCTGTCAATTATAGAATGACAAGGATAACAGAAATATATCCTATTTTTTGAAAAAAAATTTATACATAAACTGTATCTAAACAGTTAAGTGTTAATAAATCAGCGATTTATCTAATAAATGAAGAGAAAGTAAGTAGGAATAAATGGATGGAAATATGTATTGATTGACGTAAAGAGAACAAAGCTTTTTGGATGAGGTTACCCACAGAAGCATAATTTAGCTCCATAATTTCGGCAATCTGGGCATTTGAGAATTGGTGATAATATTTCAAGTTGATGACTTCACGCTGGCGTTGTGATAGGCCGTCGAAGGCTATTTTAAGGCGCTCTAAGCGTTCTTTTTGACTTTCTTCTTCAATCAGAATTCTTTCAATAGAGGCCTCAAAAAGATCTCCTCCTAGAGTTTCATCAATTTCGTCAGTATTTTTAGAAAAGTCGTATTTGACTGTTCGCATCAACTTGTTTTTCAGCGCACGGAATAAGTAAAACTTAATAGAATCGGTATCAGCAAGGTTTTCCCTGCTTTGCCATAGTTCCAGAAATAAATCTTGAAGACAGTCTTCTACAACTGATAAGTTTGAAGAGATTCGAAGCGTTACGCCATAATTCAATAAAGACTTAGCGTGTAACTGATAGATTTTGGCAAAAGCAATCTTATCTCCTTTTTTAAAGGATTGCCAAATCTCTAAATCACTGTTATGCAAGGAATTGAAAGCCAAAATATAATAGTTAATAAAATTTATAAATGAATCCAACACAGCTATTCATCATCTACAACTCAACGTGTACTTATGACACAATTACTTAAGTAAAATATTACAAAATATACTATTATAAATATTAATTTTTAGCAAAATAATACTAAAACACCACTTAGTTGATTTAGATATTCTGACAAATTTCTTTTTTACACCTAATAGGTTGTAGTAATACCTTGCTTTTCAACACAATAAATATAAGTTAATCAGAGAAAATCGACTCATCTGCTCAGTCAGTATGACAATAGGTTTAAAGCGTTTTCGAATATTCGCAGTCTAATTTTTCCAAATGCTAGAAGCATGATAACCTATCTTTTTGACGGCTTGTTCTTAGACACTCTGTAATAGAAAAGTTTCTCAGGAGTTTTATCAAAAAATATAGAATCACTTATAATATCTTTTTTAATGAATACTAAAAAATCAAACTATTTACTCAAACTACTTTTTCGACAC
>NZ_JBMLSD010000145.1:2304-12423 GCF_049240685.1 Flectobacillus sp. | reverse complement strand
TTGAGTGAATGAGATAGATAAAAATCACTCATTCACTCAATCTCAACTCACTCAATGGTTATTGTATTGCCATTTTTACTAAATCAGCAGTATTTTTTGCTTTAGTTTTCTTCATCATATTCGCACGGTGATTGTCGACAGTACGAATACTCAAAAACAGCTTATCCGCAATTTCACGGCTATTATATCCTTGTACGATAAGGTCAAGAATTTGGCGCTCTTTTGGCGTAATTTTCTGAAAAATAGGCTTGCTTTCAGCAGGAGCTCCCCCCGATAGATTTTTTGCTAATAATTCATCGATAATAACTTCTGATATTTCGGGTGGAAAATACTTTCGTCCTTCTGAAACAACGGTCAAAGCACGTAGCAATTCGTCTTTGCCTGTATCTTTTAGCAAATATCCACTTGCGCCATTCTCGACAGAATTGATAATATACTCACGATTATTATGCATCGAAAAGATTAAAATCTTAACCGATGGATATTCTTGCGAAATAACAGCAGCCGCTTCGATACCTGTCATTTTGGGCATAGTCAAATCTAGGATAACCACATCAGGCATCAAGATTTTTACTTTGTCGATTGCTTCGGCGCCATCGGCAGCTTCTCCAATTACGAGTATACCCTCTTCGTCCTCAAGGAGCATTTTCATGCCTTTACGTACCACATCGTGGTCGTCGGCCAATAATACTTTTATAGGATTCATATCGTCGTTGTCTGTTGAGTTAATGTTTTTTTCTTTGAAATAGTGGATGACTTCTTTTTATTCGATAGAGGAATAACCACCTGAATGGAGGTTCCCTTTCCAATTCCTGACTGTAATTTAAACTGCCCGTTCAATAAATTACTACGAGTTTGCATATTTTTCAGACCATTTCCGCCGAGACCTTTCTTGCTTAATCCTATCTCGAAGCCTTTCCCATTATCTATAATTTGCATAATGATTTTTTGATTAGTTTCTTCAAGATGAACACTAATCAAACTTGCTTCCGCGTATTTGATGGCATTGTGTAGGGCTTCTTGAGCAACACGGTAAAGGGTAGTTTCTATATTTTCAGGTAAACGTTTCTGAATATTATCATGAAAATCAATAGTAACTCCCGACATTTTAGAAGTTTGTTCTGTCAAAATCCTTACCGCAGGCCCAAGTCCATAATCACTCAGGACGGATGGTGCTAAATTGAACGAAACAGTACGAGTAGCTTCAATCGTTTCTTGAATGAGCTTTTGTAGCTCTTCAAAAGATTTTTCTTGCTTTTCGGTCGCAAAAGGCGTACTTCGTACACGCTCACCCAATAGTCTCAAACCCGTAAGCATTTGCCCAATCCCATCGTGTAGCTCACGAGCCAAACGCTTTCGCTCTAGCTCCTGTCCTTCCATTAATGAGGCTGAGCGGACTTTTTCTTCTGCTAGTTGTAATTTATATTTTTCCTCTGTTGCTTGTACGAGTGCTTCCTGAGTTGTTACAAGCATTTCGTTGGATTCACGCAGTTCTTTTTCTGAGTCGGTAAGTTTTTTAATCACCACTCTGATATAATTGGCTATCGGTCTGAATATTAAGAGTCCTTCAAGTACCAATACCACAAATAATAACACAAACAGAATCAACTCGATACGCTTGATTGTATCTACTCGCTGACTTGCTTCTTTATCATATTGGAAAACGATTTTATCCATCATTTTCAAGAAATTACGCTCATTACTCAAAATCTGCTTGAGTGAAGCCTGAAGCGTATCTGCCTTATTCTTTACAGGGTTCTCGATTACCTGACTGATAGTCTTGGCATTGGAGAGCATAATCGTAAAAACGGGATTAATCTCTTCAAACAAACTATCAATCTTTGCACTATTACGAACCGTGTAGGTTTGTTCGGGGGTATCTAACTCACCACCTTTCAAACCTTTGTGACATCCCTCCCACAACCGTATGATATCCTTAATATCTTGACTGTAATGCTCGGCATCAGCAGGAAAAATTTCTGGTCGACAGAGTAAAATCGAAGTTTTACATAATCGCTGGCTGAGCATTCTTTGACGCCCTGCAATGTTAATTACATGAGAATCGTCTAGTAATTGGTGTAGAAACAATTGAATAACCAATTGTCCTGACATAGACAAAGCGGCAACCGTTGTAAGTGCAATCACATACAAGCGGGTCAATCGTTGAAAAACTTGGGTATCTAAAGGCCTCATAACCTGAAATATACCAATTTTTCGAAATAAATCGCTAAGTCGTTTCAAGTAATTTATTGGTTATCAAATTGTTTCAAAAAAATCTCAAAAGGATAATATTTTGCTTTGGACTTGCCCTAAAACAAGGAGGTAAAAACAAGTCCAAAGCGATATTGGCTCGTTATAATCCCACGTAAACCATTCCGTTTTCTACTTTAACAGGATAGGTTTGAATCTGGTAATCATCGCCTGAAAGACAAGCTCCTGTTTTTAAGGAAAAAGTCTTTTTATGAAAAGGACAAGCCACTTTAGGTTCTTGTTCTTCGCCCGTCGAGCCAATCATACCTCTCGAAAGAGCCATTTGTTGGCGGTGTGGACAAAGATTTTGAGTGGCAAACCACTCACCTCTTCTTTTGAAATTATAAATAGCGATTTGTTCTCCTTCGATTAGAGCACAAGCTCCGCCATTTTCGGGTATGTCGGCTTCTGAACATGCCAAATGCCAAACAAGGGTATCTTCTGCTAATATGTTGCTCATTGTATTTGCTTTTTAAGGACTTGTGACAACAAAAATTGATTGCCTTCAATCAGTTGAATCATTACTTTACCCACTCTGCGGCCTTTATTTGATCACGCATTGGCTCGAATTTGACATTCGGGTCTTTTAGGTGTGGCGCATTGACAAAGTGTGTAAAGCGTTTGCGAAGTTCAGGGTTTGTTACTACCTCTTTCCATTCACAACGATATGCCTCTACGAGCATATTCATTTCATCTTCAAACTGCTTATTTAAGCCTAATACATCGTCGATTACTACTGCTTTGAGGTAGTCTATTCCACCATCGAGTTTGTTGAGCCATGTGGCAGTACGAGTCAAAGGTTCTGCCGTTTTGATATAAAACATCAAGAAACGGTCGATGTACTTGAGACAAGTTTCTGAGTCGATGTCGCTGGCCAACAATAAAGCGTGTTGAGGCTTTACGCCGCCATTGCCACATACATATAAGTTCCATCCTTTTTCGGTGGCGATAATCCCAAAGTCTTTCGATTGCGCTTCGGCACACTCACGCGTACAGCCCGAAACAGCCGATTTGAACTTATGAGGCGCTCTCAGTCCACGGTATCGCTCTTCGATTTCGATGGCAAAGGATACAGAATCATGCAAACCAAAACGACACCAAGTAGAACCCACACAAGATTTTACGGTACGCAATGCCTTGCCATAAGCGTGTCCTGATTCAAATCCCGCATTGACTAATTCTTCCCAAATAGCAGGTAAGTCAGATACGTGTGCACCAAAAAGGTCGATACGCTGACCACCTGTGATTTTGGTGTATAATCCATATTTCTGAGCAACTTGTCCAATTACAATCAATTTCTCGGGTGTAATTTCTCCACCTGGGATTCGAGGTACAACCGAATAAGTACCATTTTTCTGGATATTCGCCAAATAACGGTCGTTCGAGTCTTGAACGGTGTCATTGCCTTTTACCAAAATCATTTCGTTCCATAAACTTGCCAAGATAGAAGCTACGGCAGGCTTACAAGTTTCGCAACCATCGCCATGACCCAAACCGTCCAAAGCCTCTTCGTAAGTCCTATATCCTTTGATTTTGACAAGGTCAAAAAGCTCTTGGCGTGTGTAATCAAAGTGTTCGCAAATGATATTGCGGATATACACCCCTTGGCTTTTCATGGTTTCGTTGATAAGGTCTTTGATCATCGGAACACAACCTCCACAACCAGTACCAGCTTTGGTGCATTTTTTAATAGCATCAAGGGTATTATTTCCTGCCAAAACTTCCCCACAAATTTGTCCTTTCGAGATAGCTTCACATGAACAAATTGAAGCATCATCTGGCAAAGCCATTACGCCAGCACCTGATTCTTCTTTACCTCCACGAGCACCTAACATCAAATCCTCTGGGTCGGGAGGAAGAATCGTTTGATTTTTGACATTTTGCAAAAGCATATTGTATTGCTCTGCATCGCCAATCAAAATCCCTCCGAGCAAGTATTTGCCATCATTGGAAATATTGATTCTTTTATAAACTCCTTTGGCAGAGTTTTCGTAAACGATAGTCTGGCAATTAGGTTCTTGAATAAAAGCATCCCCAAAACTTGCTACATCTACCCCAATCAACTTGAGTTTGGTAGACATATCAAATGGTTTGAATGACTTGTCCTTATCCTTCACCAATTGATTTACGACTACATCTGCCATTTCATAGCCTGGCGCTACCAAGCCATATATCATGTGGTGTGCCAAAGCACATTCGCCAATAGCATATATATTCGAGTCGGAGGTTTGCAAGTAATCATTTACAATCACACCTCCGCGTACACCCACTTCTAATCCTGCGATACGCGCCACTTCGTCACGAGGTTTGATACCTGCCGAAATCACTAACATATCTACTTCCAACTCTACTCCATCGGCAAAAAGCATCGAAGAGATAGCCCCATTGCCACGAATTTCTTGGGTATTCTTATTCAAATGAATCTTCAAGCCCAATTCTTCCAACTTAGTTTGAAGCATTTTTGAGCCTGCATCATCTACTTGGCGAGGCATCAGCCTTGGCGCAAATTCGATTACATGCGTTTCTTCTAATCCTAGGTCGAGCAATGCCTTTGCTGCTTCAAGCCCTAACAAACCTCCACCGATCACTGCACCTTTTTTCGCTTTTTTAGCATGATGTTGCATCATGTCCAAATCTTCGATAGTGCGATAAACAAACACGCCGTCTTTTTCAACGCCAGGAATCGGAGGCACAAAGGCAGCCGAACCCGTAGCTAACACTAAATAATCATACGACTCGACCAAACCATGGTGCGAGCGAACCGTCTTGGCATCTCTATCGATGTCCACGATTGGGTCAGAAAGGTGAAGGGTAATGCCATTTTCGGCATACCAACTTGCAGGAGCCATTGTCAGGTCTTCGACTGTTTTACCAGCGAAATACGACGACAAGTGAACACGGTCGTAAGCTGGACGAATTTCTTCGCCAAATACAACCAAATCAAACTCCTGAGCGGTGTCTTTTGCAATAAGCTTTTCACAAAACTTATACCCCACCATGCCGTTCCCCACTACGACAATTTTCTTTTTCATTTGATGGTTATTTATAGGATGATAAATGCTTGATTACTGATTTGTACAGATACCCTTTTTTTGTATTAAGTATCTTTACTCTATTTAAGCCGTTGTGAAGTTTGTATAAAAAAAAGTTAAGTAATTTTGCTTAACTAGTAATAAATACTCAGTTTAAGTAAGGCGAATAGAGAATGTGTAATTAGTTATTTATCACTATAAATACTAAATGAAAAATTGCTATCAATTGTATTAATTCTATAACAAATTTATTCAATTTTTCCCACATCTCCTTTGTTTGTGTATCAAATTTAAACCTATTTTTATTGATTTTGCAAATTTTTTCAAAAAAATACCTAAAATTTCAACTTAAATTTTGGATTTAAACATTTTTATAGCATTTTTGTATCGAAATCACAACTGAGTAGTTTCAATCATAAGCAAAAATATCAAAAAAGAATAGAATATGAATATTCCAAGAATAAGTTTGATTGGAGCTGGCCCAGGTGATATAGAGTTAATTACTCTAAAAGGTATCAAAGCAATAGAGTCAGCAGATGTTATTCTATATGATGCCTTAGCAAATGAAGAACTTTTGGCGTATGCCAAGCCCGAAGCAATAAAAGTATATGTGGGAAAACGCTTAGGTAAATATGTTTATACGCAAGAACAAATCAATTATCAGTTAGTACAATTGGCACTTGATTATGGACATGTAGTGAGGCTAAAAGGTGGCGATCCTTTTGTATTTGGAAGAGGCTTTGAAGAAATAGAATATGTTCGTTCATTTAATATTCCTTGTGAAGTTATTTCGGGTGTTACTTCGGCCATCGCGGCACCAGCTTCAGTAGGAATTCCAGTTACAACGAGAGGATATGCTGAAAGCTTTTGGGTAATTACGGGTACTACCAAAACAGGTGAGCTTTCAAATGACCTAAGGCTAGCCGCTCAATCAACTGCAACTGTAGTTGTTTTGATGGGGATGAGTAAACTAGACCAGATTTGTGAGATTTTTACTGAATATCAAAAACAAGAAACACCAGTAGCAATTGTTCAAAACGGCACCCGTGACAACGCCAAGTACCTAGTTGGAACAATTGAAGATATTGGAGAAAAAGTAAAAACACAAAAACTGAGCAATCCAGCAGTGATTATTATTGGAGAAGTGGTAAGTCTTCATCCAGAATATATAGAAACTTACTTAAAAGAAGAAATTAGAACGATGCGTGGTTGAGGTCATTTTATTAGAACGTAATCAAACACTATATAAAACAAAAAGAGGTTTCAACGATATTTCAGCGAAACTGTTCCACTAATTACCTTGATAAATTAGACTACTTCATTTTTCATCAACACTCTCAAAATTAATAAATCTTATATCCTGCCCGCTTTCTGGGCACTTTAGTTCTTTATTTCCCTTCAACGGTTTGTTGAAAATGGTCATTCGTGGGGGCGAATGTAAAACCATCTGTATTATGATTGTGGGGGCAGTCATGTTACTGAAAACAGGAATAAATTATGTTATCGCAAAACTCTGTATCAAACAGGGCTCCGTTGGAGTCTTTGAATGTATTGTCGTGGAAAGGAATCCAAATGAAGACTTTTCATATTACATGGGTCACTTTTTTCTTTTGCTTCTTTGGTTGGTTTGGCATTGCGCCATTGATGAAAATCGTCAAAGATGATTTGGGACTTACAAAAGCTCAAATCGGAAATGTAATGATTGCTTCGGTTTCGGCAACAATTTTTGCTCGCTTAATTATCGGACGTTTATGTGACACGTTAGGACCACGCTTGACCTACACAGGGTTACTTATCCTAGGTTCAATTCCTGTTATTGGTATCGGATTATCCAATAGCTACGAAAGTTTCTTATTGTTTCGCTTGGCCATTGGCGTGATCGGCGCCTCTTTTGTAATTACTCAATACCATACTTCTATGATGTTTGCACCCCAAATTAAAGGAACAGCCAATGCTCTAGCTGGAGGCTGGGGCAATTTGGGAGGTGGTATTACCAACATGGTTATGCCCTTGGTATTTGCGGCTTTTGTTGGAGCAGGGTATACCAAACCAGAAGCATGGAGATTAGCCATGACGATTCCAGGAGTGATTTTATTGGCCATGGCATTTGTATATTTTCGTTTTACGAAAGACACGCCTGCTGGTAACTTCTCAGAAATTACTCGCCAACAACAAACCAAAGGTTCATTCTGGGCAGCAGCCGCTGATTTTCGTACTTGGATTTTGTTTTTGGCGTATGGAGCTTGTTTTGGTATCGAAATTACCTTCGACAATGTGGCTGCTTTATACTTTTCAGAATACTTCAAATGTGATTTAGCAACAGCAGGCTTATTGGCAGGTATCTTCGGGTTCATGAACTTGTTTGCAAGAGCCATCGGTGGAATCGTAGCCGACAAGGTAGGAGCAAAAATGGGAATGCGTGGCAAAGGCTGGTTATTGGCTGGATTATTAAGTTTGGAAGGTATCGGTATTATTCTCTTTGCTCAAACTAACTCCTTGGCAATGGCTATCGTAGCAATGTTAGGCTTTGCTTTCTTCTTAAAAATGGCGAATGGTGCCACTTATGCAATAGTACCTTTTATTGATTCAAAAAATGTAGGTTCTGTTTCGGGAATCGTAGGTGCTGGTGGCAACCTTGGTGGTGTGCTAGCAGGCTTCTTGTTCAAATCTGAAAACATTACTTATAACCAAGCATTCTTCTATATCGGTTTGGTAGTAGGCGCTATTGGTTTAGTGGTAGCGATAAGTCGTTTCGAAAAACAATCTCAAACTTCAGAAAAATTACAGTTAGAACCAGAAATGGCCTAATAAGATTTAAGTTGTGAGGCAATAGGCATTAGGCAAATAGTTTTAAAAACTGATACATTTTGCTCAATGCCCATTGCTGCAAACCGAAAGCTTGATGTTTAGATTTAATTAAAATTTCACATTCACAATTCACAACTCATAATTCAGCACTAGTACTTCACATCTATTTCTCTTTTAAAACAAACAAAAAAACCCGAATGAGATGGGGGTCTCGATTCGGGCGAAAATCGCAAAACTCTGTTAAAATTTTACAATCAGCTACAAAAGTATGAAAAAAACTTACAAAATCAAGGCTGCATTAGCCTTATTGGTGGGGGTTTCTACTCACTTTGTGTCGAAGGCACAATTCACTCTTCAAGGTCAAGTTAGAACTCGTACTGAGATTCGAAATGGACTAGGTAACTTAGTACCAGCAGGCTCTGATGCTGCGGCATTTACCTCTCAACGTACTCGTTTGATTTTTGGTTACAAGTGGGACCGTGTAACATTTGGAGCTACCGTTCAGGACATTCGTGTATGGGGACAAGATGCCTCTACTATCTCGAATAATGATGGTAATCGCTTGATGTTACATGAAGGCTGGGCTGAAGTAACCTTAGCCAACAAAGCCGATACTACGATTAAATTCAAGGCAGTTGATCAACTTTCAATCAAAATTGGTCGTCAAGAATTGAATTATGATGATGTAAGATTGATTGGTAACTTGGATTGGTTGCAACAAGGTCGTCGTCACGACATGGTATTACTCAAAGGAATGCACTCAGGTTGGCAGTTTGATGTAGGTTATGCTTTTAACCAAAATACTGATGCATTTAATACAACGGGGACTATTTATACACCTGCCAACACACCACAGTATATGCCAAATTCGAAGGGCGCTTTGGTGGCAGTACCCGCAGGAACGATTCCGAACGGAGCGGTATTTACGAGTAATCCAAGTACCAACGGTGCTACGCAAGATTATAAATCATTCAAGAGCGTATATATCTCCCGTAAGTTTAATCAGACCAAGTTTTCAGGCTTGTTTTTCAATGATGATTTTGGAAAATACAAGATGGATACCTTGGTCGGAAACAGTTCGACAGGGTATTTGTATGGCAAAGATTTTAGAGGACAAAAAGGGGTAAACAGTCGAGTAACTTACGGTTTGATGATTAATCATACTTTAGGCAATGCTTCAGGATTTGGAAAAATTGCTTTCCAAGGTGCGTATTATGCGCAAACAGGAAAAGACCGTGATGGTGTAGCAATGGATGCTTATCACTACACACTTTCGGCAACATATCAAAAAGGCAAATGGGCATTTACGCCAGGCTATGATGTTCTTTCAGGTAATGATGCGGTAAATCCTAGTGGCAAAAACAATCGCTTTGACCCACTTTATGGAACACCACACCGCCACTGGGGCTATATGGATTACTTTTATGTGGGTACAGGCGCACCAGCAGGAGGCTTGAACAATGCTTATTTCAAAGTAAAATATACCACAAATATCTTAACAGTTGGCTTGGATTATCATTCTTTTGCCTTAAACAAAGCTATGGTAAAAACAGGCTCTGATGGTATCAAAAGCACGATTAATAACCAATTGGGCACTGAGTTAGACTTTACGTTGAACTACAACATGAATAAGTTTACCAATATCGAACTAGGCTATTCAATCATGAATGCGACGGACAGTATGCCAATTGCCAAAGCACAAAACGCAACAGCAACCTATGACAAAACAGGCACATGGTTTTATGCGATGATTAACATTCGTCCAGATTTCTTTTACTCAAAACCAGTAGCGTTAAGATAGGTTTGAGTGATGAATTGTGAATTGTGAGTGGCGAGTTGCGAATGTAAACATCTAGCTATCAACACCCTAAACTCAATATCAATTCTATATTTTCACTCATAATACAAAACCACTCTGTGCCTTTGTGCCCGTACACTTGGTGCCTTTACACCTGTACACTCTGTGCCTTTGTACCTGTACACTTTGTGCCTTTTTACTGAATTACTCATTTTTCAATATACAACTTCC
>NZ_JBMLSD010000145.1:0-2204 GCF_049240685.1 Flectobacillus sp. | reverse complement strand
CCTGTACACTTTGTGCCTTTTTACTGAATTACTCATTTTTCAATATACAACTTCCTTAGACCGATGGGGGTCGGTCTAAGGATTGTTTTAAACCATTTCATAATCGTTATGAACGCAAAAACTCTGTTAAAGCAAGTATTAGTGTTGGTAGGTTTAGTAGCTACAACACTGCAATTGTCGGCAAATCCGACGCCTTCAGGAAAGAAAATAAGATTAGGGTTTATTCCACTGACAGACTGTGCTCCGCTAGTAGCCGCTAAAGAGTTGGGATTATTCGCAAAATATGGTGTCGATGTAGAGCTTTCGAAAGAAGCCTCTTGGGCCAATGTCCGTGATAAAATCTTGAATGGTGAATTGGATGGAGCACACTGTCTTTTCTCAATGCCTTTGTCAGTATATACAGGAATTGGTGGTAAAGCTGGCTCAGAAATGAAGATTGCGATGGTAATCAACAACAATGGTCAAGGCATTACACTTTCGAAAGACTTCTGTGGCATGGTTGGCTTCAAAGAAGTAAACAAAGTAGTGGCGGCTGTAAAAAATGTACAATCTCGCAAAGAAGTTACCTTCGCTATGACTTTTCCTGGCGGAACCCATGATATCTGGTTACGCAACTGGTTAGCTGCAGCAGGTGTCAATCAAAAATCGGTGGGTATTATCACAATTCCTCCTCCACAAATGGTGGCAAATATGCGTGTAGACAACATGGAAGGCTATTGCGTAGGCGAACCTTGGAATGGCGTAGCAGCTACTCAAAACGTAGGTTTTACACATATTGCGTCACAGGATATCTGGAAACATCACCCAGAAAAAGCTTTGGTTGTCAACAGCAAGTTTGCCGCAGAGGATAAGGAAGATTTGAAAAAAGTGATGAAAGCTATCATTGAAGCTTGTCGCTGGTTAGACAATATGGGTAATCGTAAAAAAGCAGCTTCATGGTTGACTAAACCATATTACGTAAATGCAGCATTGCCAGTAATTGAAGCTCGTTTGTTAGGCTCAAACGATTTGGGTTGCGACTTGGGTGTTCAAAAGTACAAAGACGACTACATGACTTTTTATAACAATGGTGTCGTGAATATGCCTCGCAAATCTCATGCAATGTGGTTTTTGGCACAGTATGTTCGTTTTGGTTATCTAAAAGCTGAGCCAAATTATAAAGCAATTGTCGAAAAACTGATTTTGGATGATTTGTACCAAGAAGTAGCCAAAGAAATGGCGGTGCCTATGCAACCAGACATGAAGCCTTTTAAAACTACCTATGATGTAAACTTCGACCCTGCTAATATCGACGATTATCTCAAAGCAACTCGTAAATAAGATTTCCACAGTACTTCCTTGTGACAAGCAAGGAAGTACCCAAACATACCATATCATGAATTCATTTTCTCTCAAAAATTCGATTCGTAATACGCTTTACTTTATCGGAAGTATGTTGGTGCTGATAGGCTTGTGGCAGTTGGTAACAATTTTAACTAAAAACGAAATCCCTGGACCTATAGCCACATGGCAGGTATTTATGGAACTTATGAGTGAACCATTTTACGACCGTGGCCCCAACGATAAAGGTATCGGCAACCAATTGGTTAGTTCATTAATTCGCGTTTTCAGTGGTTTTGGCGCTGGAAGTATCGTCGCTATTCCCCTTGGTTTGTTGATGGGTTCTTCTAAAACTGGGATGAAACTCCTCAACCCTATTGTGCAGATTTTGCGCCCCGTATCGCCTTTGGCTTGGTTTCCATTGGGCTTGTTGGCTTTCAAAGCGGCAGAAGGAGCAACCATTTTTATCATCATGATTACTTCATTATGGCCAACGCTTATCAACACAGCTTTTGGCGTAGCGAGTATTCCTGATGACCATAAGAATGTAGGCAAAGCTTTTGGTTTTTCTACTTGGAAATATATTACCAAAATCATGTTGCCTTATTCTATCCCACATATTATTACAGGTTTGCGTCTTTCGATTGGCGTAGCCTGGATGGTAATCGTAGCGGGCGAAATGCTTTCGGGTGGCGTTGGTATTGGGTTCTTTGTTTGGGATAGTTGGAATGCCCTTTCATTGGAGCGTATCCTCGTAGCGATTTTGATTATCGGTACCGTAGGGCTTTTGTTGGATAAAGGCTTCAATGCCTTACAAAATGCTTTTTCTTACAATCAAAAGTAATAAGTTAGTGGGCAAAATAGAATTTAATTTTTGTGCCTAA
>NZ_JBMLSD010000144.1:5448-7154 GCF_049240685.1 Flectobacillus sp. | reverse complement strand
AAAAAAACTGCACAAGTCTTTCAATTCTTGTGCAGTTTTAATTATTACTAGCTAAGCTTTTTGTAGGCTTCTTTGAAATGCTCAAATTCAGTTTGCAGAATTTTCATTTCTGACTCAAAATATTGAAAATCACAAACTTTCGCTTTGACTTCGATATGCCTTGTTATCTCATGCAAGCGCGAAGCCCCGAGTGTTCCAGAGTTACCCTTGAGCGTATGAAGTTCGCCTTGTACTTTTTTGCAGTTATTTTCATAATATCCTTCTATCGCATTTTGGATTTGTTCTTCAGCTTCAGCTTCAAATCCTTCCAAAATCGAAGCGACAAATTCCATATCTCCACCCACACTATCAGACAATTGTTTAATGATTTCAGTATCTATCACAGGAAAAATATCTGATACATGAAAATCTGAAATCAAGGAAACGGTTGCATCTTCTGCTTTGGGATGCTCCGCTGCTGGTGTCTCAATTATTACAGGAACTTCTACTTTTGCCTCCGCAGGCTCTGGTTTTATTTCTATCACCTTAGGCTGGTGTGGGCGTTTACTTGCATTTCTGTCTATCCATTCTTGTACTTTTCTGACCAAAATTTCTGCTCTGATGGGTTTTGCCACATAGTCATTCATCCCTGCCGCCAAGAAGCGATCACGGTCTTCTTTCATGGCGTAAGCTGTCATGGCAATGATTGGTGGTAAATCTATAGATAATTTTCTCAAATGCTGGGTAGTTTCGACACCATCCATTTCTGGCATTTGAATATCCATAAAAATCATATCGTAAGCACGGTCGAGGTGTGAGGCTTCTACCAACTGTATGGCTCGTGTACCGCTATCGGCCGTAATCACCTCACAACCTGATTTGCGTAAAATTTCACTGGCTACTTTACGGTTTGTGGCATTGTCATCGACCAACAGCAAGTGTGGATGGTATTCTTTAAAATGATTTACTACTTGGAATTGCTCTTCTTTCTTTTTCACCGAAACTGGACTAATATCTGTCTGCTTGATTTCGATAATAAACCAAAAAGTACTACCGTGTCCCCAATCAGACATAACGCCGATATCCCCTTTCATCAAGCGGCAAAGCTCTTTTGAAATAGCCAATCCTAAACCAGTTCCTCCAAATGATTTCTTGGTAGAATTGTCTACCTGCTGGAAGGCATTGAAAAGCATTTTGAGATTTTCTTGGGTAATACCAATTCCTGAGTCTTTTACCTCAACCTTGATTCTATTGAATTTACCTCGTTTTTCAAGTAAACTCACATTGATATCTACCGTACCATTTTCGGTAAACTTCAAAGCATTAGAAGTAAGGTTTGATAAAATCTGTAGTAAACGCGTTTCGTCGGCAATGACATACTCGGGAATATTTGGTCCAAAATTGCAATGAATTCGGTTGCCTTTATTAGCCGCAATTTGCGAGAATAAAGCCAATAATCTGTCAAATACATCTCGAAAAACAATAGGCGCTTCATGCAAGACCATTTTACCTGCCTCGATTTTTGCCAAATCCAAAATATCATTGAGGATATGTAATAACGTTTCAGATGATTTTTTGATGGTCAATACATAATCCTTTTGTTCATCGTCAAGCGAAGTGTCGTTGAGCAAATCAATCATACCGATAACCCCGTTCATCGGGGTACGGATTTCGTGGCTCATGTTCGCCAAGAAACGTTCTTTAACCTTCAAGGAACGCTCGGCTTC
>NZ_JBMLSD010000144.1:0-5348 GCF_049240685.1 Flectobacillus sp. | reverse complement strand
CCTAATTTTTCGGTACTTAAAGTCAACTGAGGACGTACTTTAATTCGGTTCTCTAACAAACGAGAATATTCTTGATTGAAAGATGTCAGCAACATTTTGCGATTGACCGACCACATTAAGTGCGAACTACCTTCAAAAATGGCATTCAAACGAGCCGTTTCGCGAGCTAAGGCATCTTCTGCTTGTTTACGAGCAATGGCCAGCGCCACCTGCCCCGAAATAAAGTCGAGTAGTTCTAAATCTCGTTGCTCATATTTATTTTGGCGCTCATAGGACTTCACTCCAATGATACCCGTAGTTCTATCACCGATTTTGAGGGGTACACAAAGCATTACTTTAGGAACTGTTCCGTACAAATAAATCTGCTTCGAACGACCTAGCTCCTCTATTTGCTCATCATACAACATCAAAGGGCGATTGGCAGCAATGGCGTATTCTGTCAGACCATTTCCTAATTTACGTTTAGTAAAATGTACTCTATCATCAAAATACTCATCGACATAATATGGGAAATATAAATAGCTTTGCTGTGGGTCGTATTGAGCAATAAAGAAGTTTTTTACGTCAATTACTTCGCCTAGTTCTTTATGAATATTAGAATACAAATCATCTAAATTAGTCGAATTAATAGCTGCTTGAGCAATACTTGCATAAAGTTTGGAAGCACGCTCGGCACGAACTTTGGCAGTTGAGTTGTGGAAAATACAACGAAATGCCGTAGCTTTATCACCTTCAAAACGACAATTGACCGAACCCGACAAATACAAACGGCGACCATCTTTACGACGAAAAACGGTTTCGAAATCGGCAATTTTTTCCCCGTTTTTGATTCTTTCAAACTTTTTGAGCGTTTCCTCTGCAAAGTCAGGGTGCAATACATCACGTAGGTTGAGACTAGCCAACTCATCAGACTCATAGCCCATTTTTTCTTGCCATGACTTATTGACATACAAGAAACGCCCCGAAATACTAATGATTTGAATTAAATCGGAAGTATTACTTACCAAATCCTGTAATTGTGAGTTGGAACGAGAAAGTGCTTCTGCCACTTTTTTACGCTCAGTAATATCCTCTCCAATAATTGTGAGATATTTTACATCCTCAAAATCATTAAAAATAACAGAATTAAGCTCTACGTGACGAGTTTGACCATTTTTGGCAAGCATCGTTCTTTCTTTTTGGTCAAATACTCCTCCATTTTCCATAGCAGTACCAAAAGCCAAAATACGAGCATTACGCTCGCCTTCTGGAACCAAAAATTCAAAGAAGTTTTCCCCAACTAATTCTTCAGAAGTATAACCCAGTAGTTTGGTCGCATAGCTATTACAAAATACAATAGTGCCATCCTCCTCCAGAATCATTCCGAAGAGGTTCATACTGTCGACGGTTTTACGCAAATCAAAAACGGTGTTACCTGCCGCCGAATGTGCTTTTTCGTTACTCTCCAAGACGTGTAGTTCTTTCTTGAGGTGACGAATTTCTAAAATGAGTTCTTCTTTTGTTTTGTGAGACCAACGCATAATTAATCAGACTAGAGATTAGGAGATTGTGATTGGAAAGTATTCAATCAAATGATATTCTCGGTATCATTATACCTTAAAAGTACAAAATTCGCCGTAATTTTATGGAATAAATTTACAGTTGCGTCATGTAGTGTTGTTTAGACACGCTTAGCAACCAAAAGATACTCATATAATTTGGACAAGGTAAAAGCAAAAAAGAACCTAGGTCAGCATTTCTTACGCGACCTATCGGCGGCTCAACGTATCGTAGAGCTGATGTCTTGCCACGGAGGATACAAAAAAGTCCTTGAGATTGGCCCAGGCATGGGAGTTTTAACACAATATTTACTTACGCATAAAGAGTACGAAACATCTGTTGTCGAACTTGACAGAGAATCTGTGGAGTATCTCAAGGTGCATTATCCTGAATTGACTCCAAGAATTCATTCTGCTGACTTTCTGCGTTTGAATTTGAACGAACTTATGGGCAATGAAATTTTTGGAATCGTGGGAAACTTCCCATACAATATCTCTTCTCAAATCTTTTTTAAGGTTTTAGAAAACAAAGATATGATTCCTGAAATTGTGGGAATGCTCCAAAAAGAAGTAGCTGTGCGTATTGCGTCAAAACCTGGCAATAAAGACTACGGTATTTTGAGCGTATTGCTTCAGGCTTTTTATGACATCGAATACAGTTTCTCCTTAGGACCAGGGGCTTTTGACCCGCCTCCAAAAGTAAACTCGGGCGTAATTCGTTTGCGCCGCAATGGCGTTACAGACTTAGGCTGTGATGAGAAAAAGTTTTTTGCCGTTGTAAAAATGGGCTTTAATCAGCGTCGCAAAACTTTGCGTAATGCCCTGCGTGCTATGCAAATCGCAGACCACCCTTTATTGAACAAACGTGCAGAACAACTGGGTGTGGCCGAGTTTGTGGAGCTGACCAACATGATTGGTACAAAAGTTATTGAGAGTCCTGAAATAGAAGAGTCTGGCGAAGAAGAGCAAGAATAATTATGAAATTTGACGTTTTATCCAACACCCTACTAAGACAAATCGCCCTCATCGTGAGTATTTTATTACTCGGAGGCTTATTGTTTACACACCTCGGTAGCTTTATTCCAGCGCTGTTGGGAGCGTACACGCTTTATATTTTATTAGGAGGTTGGGTAAAAAAAATGGAGGAAAAATGGAAACTCTCAAGAACCATCGCCATTGTTATTGTGATGCTTGGTTCTTTCTTGATGTTTTTACTTCCTCTGTACTTTGTTGGACAAGTTTTATTTCATAGTCATACGCTTGCCTTAGATCAATATAGTTCGTTTTTTAAAGCGGTAAAAGGTTTTGTCGAACAAATAGAAATCAAATATCAGGTAAACTTATTGGATGAAAAATCGCTCGACAAAGTCTTTTCATGGCTTACGCAAAGTGCTACGCAGCTTCTCAATGGAGCTGTTAACGGTATAACGGGGATTTTCTTGAGTTATCTCATCTTGTATTTCATGTTGCGTGAAAGAGAATTATTGGACAAAACACTCATTAAGATTTTTCCACTCAACCAAGAAAACTCTGAACAGCTTTTGGGCGAAGTCAACAAACTGGTATTTTCTAACGCCATCGGTATTCCTGTGATTGGGATAGTGCAAGGCTGTACAGGTTTGTTGATTTATTTAATCTTGGGTGTTCCCAATGCAGTTTTATGGTTTTTGGTGACGTGTATCGTTTCAATGATTCCTATTTTGGGGTCGGCATTGGCCTATATTCCTGTATCTATTTTATTATTTGCCAACCACGAAAACGTAAGAGGTCTTATTATGCTATTATACGGTTTTTTTGTCATAGGTTCGGTAGATAATATTTTTAGAATATGGCTACAAAACAAATTAGGCGATACTCACCCTTTGATTACGCTTTTTGGGGTCATCGTAGGCGTGCAACTTTGGGGTTTTACGGGGCTTATTTTTGGTCCAATTTTGTTTTCTCTTTTCCTTTTATTGAGTACTTATTATGGAAAAGAATTTCAGGGTAAGGATGAAAATAACCACTAGGGCTTCATGTAGAATTGTGGATTTGAGATTTCGGAATTCGGAATTTCTGCTATTAGTCCTGTACGAAAAATACGCTTTAGGTCATAAGCAATAGGCTTTAGGCAAAAGATGTATTAATGATTTTATTAGAAACGCTCTTAGCTTATGGCATATAGCCTAATGCCTATTGCGGGTAACCTAATATCTTTCTTTCGTACAGCCCAAATCTGCTCTACATGAAGCATTATGAGCTAGGCTAAACAGCTTAGCAACATTCTGCCGAGTGCCCATAGCCAAGTGCCAAAAACCCATACATAGCCCAGAACCGCCACTTGGTTTCTTTGTGCCTTTTCTCTTTATCCCTTAATTTAAACATTTTATTATATCAGCAATGGAATTAACGAATCAACATCTGCCTTTTGAGCTAACGAAAGAGTACCTAGAAAAGATACAGGCAGCCATTTCGGAACAGAATAACGAGTTTATTCGTACCGAAATGGAGGAGCTATTTCCTGCTGATATTACCAACATACTCTATGAGCTTGAAGGAGAAGAAGCACATTATCTCGTTACGCTACTCGATACCAAACTGGCTGCCGAAATTATCATTAATCTCGACCCAGACGACCGTAAAAAGTTTCTGAAAAACTTTACCTCAAAACAAATTGCCGAGTACGTTGATTTGCTCGATTCGGATGACGCTGTAGATATCCTCAACGAACAACCCGTAAATGTTCGAGAAGAGGTAATTGCCTTGGTAAGCGACCGTGAACAAGCCCGATTTATTATTGACTTGATGCATTATGATGAAGATTGTGCAGGAGGTTTGATGCAAAAAGAGCTGGTAAAAATCAATGTAAAACAAAGTGTAACTGAATGCGTGGAGGAAATTCGTCGTCAGGCCGAGGATGTAGAAAATGTGTATTCGGTGTATGTGGTAGATGATGAAGGTACACTTCTGGGAAGGGCTTCGCTCAAAAAGATTATTTTGGCAAAAAGGGGTTCTAAAATTGCCGACATTTTTACAGATGATATTGTCTCAGTAAAAACCACAGCCACAGGCGAAGAAGTAGCAGATATTATGCAAAAATACGATTTGGACGCTGTGCCTGTAGTCAATATTCAAGGACGATTGCTAGGGCGTATTACGATTGATGACGTAGTTGATTTTATCACCGAACAAGCGCATGAAGACGTGCAAGCCATGGCGGGTATATCGGAGGACGTCGAAGAAGATGACTCAGTGTGGAAGTTAGTACGTTCGAGATTACCTTGGTTGTTGATTGGTATGACAGGAAGTTTTTTAGCCGCCAAAATCATTGGAATTTTTGACGGTGAAGTAGCAAAAACGCCTGCTTTAGCGGCCTTTATTCCTCTGATTGGCTCAACGGGCGGTAATGTCGGGATTCAATCATCGGCATTGATTGTACAGAGTTTAGCCGATAAATCCGGGATTGATACTTCACTTATGGAGCGTTTAAAAAAGGTTTTACTGGTATCTCTCCTCAACGGACTTATCGCTGCGACATTTGCGTTTTTGGGCACTTTAGTTTTGGAGCATGAAAATACCATTTCATTGGTTATGTCACTTTCGATTTTCTCGATTGTAATGCTTGCTTCTTTTATGGGAACAATTACGCCTTTGGTACTTAATCAGTTTGATATTAACCCTGCCGTGGCCTCAGGACCTTTTATTACAACTACCAATGACTTATTGGGTTATGGTGTGTATTTCCTGATTGTTTATATGCTTATATAAGTTGGTGGGCAAAATAAAATTTAATTTTTGAGCCTTCGGCTTTCAGCTTTGGGCATTCGGCAA
>NZ_JBMLSD010000143.1:0-7981 GCF_049240685.1 Flectobacillus sp. | reverse complement strand
TTATTAAAAAACATTCTAACACTCTTTGCCTAGTGCCTGTTGCCTAGTGCCTAAACTCATAACTTTAATCTTATTCTGCACGATAACTTAAATATGAAAGAAGTGAATTATTGATGCTTTCTGAATGATTTTAAGAATCATCCATTTCAGATGTTGGATTTCGGAAATGTAACCTACTATTCAGTATTTCCGAAATCAGAAATCCCAAATCTGCAATAGTTTAAAATCCTATATTATTAACTGATTGTAAATGGTGTAATTGTATGAAAATCACTCAATCTAAAGATATATCTGTACCATTTTTCTCCAATAGCGCGCTTTATGAGCCTCCTCATCCCAGACGTATAAATGATGATGAATATCTTTATGGTTGAGAATTTCGCTAAAATGAATATTATTTTCTAAAAAGGCATCTTCTTGACCTATTGCCAAAATAATATCCATTTTGCGTAAATTTGATAAAATGGTTTCGTCTTGAAGATTCGGAATAAACTGTATGGGCGTATTAAAGTAGATATCCTCGTCGTGGTAGCCACTAAACAAATCTCTGAAATACCCAGTTGCCCAAGTCAAGTCATAGCGTCCACTCATGCCAACCGCTTTACAGAAATAATGGGGATATTTCATAGCTACGTTGATAGCATGATAAGCTCCTAAACTACAACCTGCCGAAATCATATCACTAAATGGATTGATTTGGTGCATAAATGGAATCACCTCTTGTACGATGTAGTGTTCGTAAGCAATATGACGCTCAATGCGTTCACGAGGTGTAATATACTCATTGTATAAACTTTCGGCATCTACGCTATCTACACAAAAGACTTGTAAATAGCCCGCTTCGATTTTATCTTGAATGGCAGCAATTACCCCCCAGTCTTCATAGTCATAAAACCTAGCAGCCCTTGTAGGAAAAAACAATACACGAGTTCCGGTATGCCCAAATACCAGCAACTCCATGTTTTTTTGAAGGTTTGGACTAAACCAGTGGTGGTATGAGCGGGTCATGATAGCGGAATGTTAAAAGGGATTGATAGGTCAGAAATTTAATAGGAAATCTTTTAACCTTGTTTAAATTGAGATAAATGTTTTAATAATATTTCCTTCAGAATGGTATGCCCTTGCGGATTAAAATGTAATCCATCGGCTTCATAATACTGAGGATTGGGACGATTATCATAACCTAAGTAACTATCATAGATGTTTACAAAATGCCAATATGGATTTTGGCGAGCTTCTATTTCGTTTTTGATAATCATGTTGGTATATTTTACCTGATCGTTCAGATACCAACGAATCGGACTAGGCTTGATAGAGATGTATGAGCAATGAATATCGCCAAAACGTTCTTTGATTCTTTCAAAAAGTTGAAAAAGAAATATATAAATTTCTTCAGGGTGGCGATTGTTGCTGAGATCATTGTCGCCAGCATAAATAATGACGTGTTCGAGATGTTTTTGGTATTGAAAAACTCGATTGAAGTACCACGTACAAGCTGCTAAAGTAGAGCCCCCAAAACCTAAGTTTACAGGTTGATATGGTGCAAAATCTTGATAGAGCGATTGCCAAAGCGTAAAGGTCGAACTTCCATAAAAAGCCGTTTGAGGGTTGTATGCTAAGGATTGTTGTAATTTTTCTAATCTTTTTACTTCTTCTTCGTACCAAAACATGTCTATAGTGGATAACAGGGTTATTGTAATTGGGTGTGGGTAGTATGCTAAAAGCTAGCCCAAAATAGATATAATCATGAGGCATGGCTATCAGGATTATTCAAATATAGCCAAAAGACTTCAAACAAAAGGATGCTCTGTGTCAATTTTACACGAACTCAGCGCATCGCAAAATAGATGATTTGTCTAAATCAACTATAAATAGTTATTTGTTTTAGATAAAATTACGCCAAAGCACTACGAAAAATACAAAATTGATTATTTTTGCACTTTCATTCTGACGAGGTTAGTTGTGGGGTAAAATGCATAAACTAAAGCCCTAACACGCAACTAGCCGAAAATGTATCAAAACAATGTCATCCAAAAAAATCCAATCAGCCCTCATTTCGGTTTATTACAAAGACGGACTCGCTCCAATTGTTGAACTCCTCCACAAGAACGGGGTAAAAATTTACTCAACAGGTGGTACTCAAACTTTCATCGAAGAAATGGGTATTCCTGTAACTGCCGTAGAAGACCTTACTAGCTATCCTTCTATTTTTGGTGGTCGTGTAAAAACTTTGCACCCAAAAGTATTTGGTGGAATTTTATACCGTCGTGACAATGAAGGCGATGTGCAAACAGCAGCTCAATTCGAAATTCCTTCGATTGACTTGGTAATTGTGGACCTTTATCCATTTGAAGAAACGGTAGCAGGTGGTGCTTCTGAAGAAGACATTATCGAAAAAATCGATATTGGTGGTATTTCATTGATTCGTGGAGCTGCCAAAAACTTCAATGATGTGTTGATTGTATCTTCTCGTACTCAATACGCAGAAGTATTAGCATTGTTGGAAGCTAAAGATGGAGCAACTGACTTGGCCGACCGTAAGCGTTTTGCTATGTTGGCGTTTGGTGTGTCATCTCATTATGATACTGCTATTCACGCGTATTTCTCTGGCAATACAACAGATATTTATGATTTCAAAGCTTTACCAAACCACTCCTTGCGTTATGGCGAAAACCCTCACCAAACTGCCACATTCTATGGCGATTTGGAGGCGCTTTTCGAGAAATTAAACGGTAAAGAACTTTCTTATAACAACTTAGTTGACGTAGATGCTTGTATTACTTTGTTGGATGAGTTTACTCAAACTTCATTTGTGATTATTAAGCATACCAATGCTTGTGGCGTGGCTTCTGCCGAAACGGTAAAACAAGCCTACTTAAATGCTTTTGCTTGCGATACTATTTCAGCGTTTGGTGGTGTGTTGGCAACAAACGGCGAAGTAGATGCTGAAGCAGCTGAAGCAATGAACTCTTTATTCTTCGAAATTTTGATTGCGCCTTCTTTCACTCCAGAAGCGCTTGAGATTTTGAAAACAAAGAAAAACCGTATCCTATTGAAGCGTAACGAAGTGGCGTTTGGTAAGAAAATGTTCAAAACTTTGTTGAATGGTGTTTTGGAGCAAGATAAAGATTTAGCTACAGAAACAGCTTCTCAAATGCGTACTGTAACTGAAAAAGCTCCTTCTGAAGCAGAATTGAAAGCTTTAGAATTTGCTTTGAAAGTTTGTAAGCATACAAAATCTAACACAATTGTATTGGCGAAAGATGGTCAATTGTTGGCTTCAGGGGTAGGTCAAACTTCGCGTGTGGATGCCTTGAAACAAGCCATCGAAAAAGCTAATGAGTTTGGCTTTGATTTGACTGGTTCGGTAATGGCATCAGATGCGTTCTTCCCATTCCCTGACTGTGTTGAAATTGCTCATAAAGCAGGCATCACGGCGGTTGTGCAGCCAGGTGGTTCTATCAAGGATAAAGATTCTATTGCTTATTGCGACGCCAATGGCTTAGCAATGGTTATGACTGGTGTGAGACACTTCAAACACTAGAAAATACACAACGCCTCAATCTGGCTGATTGAGGCGTTTTTATGCTCTTTTATGTAAATTTGGTGTTACCACTTACACAATATCTATTCTTCAAAACGACAGCCAAAACACCTCCTTTTTCTTCAATTATTTTTGATTTTATCCTCAAAAAAATATTTCCTGAAAAATTCGAAAGTCAAACCCTTGAAAATGCCCATTTTTTAGCCTTTTAAAGCCCTTAAAATGCCATGATTTGTAGGTAAAGCAATACTTTTTTCGTATTTTTACGTTTTAAAGCAAAATTTCAAAGAAAGTGACTTGTTATCCTTACAAATTTTCCAGCATACAAACCCACGAATCACTCAGGTTTTCAATCGCTACCCAAGTCCGCTCAAGGAAGCCCATCATACTTCCTTTACTTTCTGGTACGTTTTATCATTAACAAACTGTAATTTATAACAAGCTACGCATGCTAATTGCGCCCTAATTAAAGTAACAACTTCAAAGAAGATATGTCAGAAATTCAAGAAACAATCGACAACAAAGCAAACTATGGTGCCGATAACATTCAGGTCCTAGAGGGTTTAGAGGCAGTACGTAAACGCCCATCCATGTATATTGGTGATACCGGTATTAAAGGACTTCACCACCTTATTTGGGAAGTTGTAGATAACTCAATTGATGAGGCCTTAGCGGGTCATTGTGATACAATCAAAGTAACTATCAACGAAGACAACTCTATTACGGTAGAAGATAACGGTCGTGGTATTCCTACAGGAATGCACTCTAAAGAGAAAAAATCTGCTTTGGAGGTTGTAATGACAGTATTACACGCAGGGGGTAAGTTTGATAAAGATACCTATAAAGTATCTGGTGGTTTGCACGGTGTAGGGGTTTCTTGTGTGAATGCCTTGTCAACAGACTTGAAAGTAACCGTATATCGCGAAGGAAAAATCTTCCAACAAGAATATAAAATCGGGGTACCTCAATACGCCGTAAAAGAAATCGGTATTGCAGACCGTACAGGTACCACCGTACACTTCAAACCTGATGCAACGATTTTCTCGGTGACTGAATACAAATACGAAACAGTTGCCAACCGTTTGCGTGAGCTTTCGTTCTTAAATGCAGGTATCAAAGTATATTTGACAGACCTTCGCGACTTGGATGAAAATGGCGTACCAAAATCAGACGAATTTTTCTCTGAAGGTGGTTTGCGTGAGTTTGTAACTTATTTGGACTCTACTCGCGAGCGTTTGATTGCAGAACCAATTTATATGGAAGGCGACAAAAATGGCGTTCCTGTGCAAGTGGCAATGATGTACAATACTTCGTATTCGGAAAACGTAGTATCGTATGTAAACAATATCAATACCATCGAAGGTGGTACGCACGTAGCGGGCTTCCGTGGTGCGTTGACTCGTACTTTGAAAAACTATGCAGAGAAATCAGGTGCTTTAGATAAACTCAAAATTGATATTGCTGGTGATGACTTCCGTGAAGGTTTGACTGCCGTAATTTCAGTAAAAGTAGCTGAACCACAATTTGAAGGTCAAACTAAGACAAAATTAGGTAACGGTGAAGTGTCGGGTGCGGTATCGGCAGCGATGTCTGATATGCTTGAAACTTGGTTGGAAGAGCATCCAAAAGAGGCTCGCCAAATCGTTGCTAAAGTTATCTTGGCAGCACAAGCTCGTCATGCGGCTCGTAAGGCGCGCGAAATGGTACAGCGTAAAACGGTTCTGGGTGGCAACTCTTTGCCAGGTAAATTGGCTGACTGTTCGGATAGTGACCCTGCTACTTGTGAATTATACCTTGTAGAAGGGGATTCGGCAGGTGGTACTGCCAAACAAGGTCGTAACCGTGCTTTCCAAGCGATTTTGCCTTTACGTGGTAAAATCTTGAACGTAGAAAAAGCACAGGAATATAAAATTTACGAAAACGACGAAATCAAGAATATGATTACGGCCTTAGGTGTAAGCTTTGGTAAAGATGGTGATGAGCGTGCTTTGAATATCGAAAAGTTGCGCTACCACAAAATCATCATCATGACCGATGCCGACGTTGATGGTTCTCACATCCGTACCTTGATTTTGACGTTCTTCTTCCGTTATATGAAGGAATTGGTTGACAATGGATACATCTATATCGCTCAACCTCCTTTGTATTTAGTGAAAAAAGGTCAACAATCACGTTACTGCTGGACTGAGCAACAACGTGACTTAGCGATTCGTGAATTGGGTGGTGATAAAGAAAGTTCTGTAGGTGTACAACGTTACAAAGGTTTGGGTGAAATGAACGCCGAACAGCTTTGGGAAACTACAATGGACCCTGAAACTCGTACTTTGAAACAAGTAACTATCGAATCGGCTGCTGAGGCTGATCACCTATTCTCGATGTTGATGGGTGATGAAGTAGCTCCACGTCGTGAGTTTATTGAGAAAAATGCAAAATACGCAAAAGTAGATGTTTAGTCATCTTGCTATTTTTGAGCTGTGATTGGGTGATGAGTGAATGTTTTTATTCGTAGAGATGCAATATTTTGTGTCTAAAGCTCATAAACTATTTGCTAAAATATTCTGTTAAAAAGGCGGTCGGAATTGGTTTTTCGACCGCCTTTTTTGATTTTAGTATACCAGAAATAGCTCGGCTTAAGACGCAAAGTATTGTCTCTCCACTATTGGAATACAGATTTTAAAAAAATCACTAAATCACTCATCCACACAATCAGCCATTATCGATGCAGGCTACCACGCATACCATACCTCAAGATTTGTTTCAGGTCGAGAATTTACCTGAAATGAATCTCTTTGATTATTTTGCTACCGAAGACCACCTAAATAGCAAAGTGATTTTGCGTCAACATGTGATTAGTTTTTTGGTACATGGACAAAAGAAAATACATTTCTCAAATGACACCATAGAGGTTGATAATCAATATGCTGTAATGATGGCATCAGGCAACTGTTTGATGTCTGAATGTTTGGGTGAGAATAATTCTTATCAGAGTGTTTTGCTATTTTTTTCACCAGAAAATTTATCTAATTTTTTTCTGAAATACCCACAGTTTGTTCGAGCGAAAGCAGAGGGGCAAAATACTTTCTTTGTACTAGAGCAAGACCTCTACATTCAGCATTTGGTGGCGTCCTTGAGGTTATATCTTCAAAAGCCTAAGTTGCTCAATTCGGTAATGCTCAGCTTGAAGTGGGAAGAGATTATGCTTTTTTTGATTGATAAATACGGCGAGTCATTTTTGGTTTTCCTACAAGATTTGCTACACAATCCACAAGAGGTATCCTTTAGAAAAGTTATAGAAGATAACCTTTATACCAATCTCAATTTGGAGGAGCTGGCCTTCTTGTGTAATATGAGTTTGTCTACTTTTAAACGACATTTTACAAGTATCTATCATGAAAGTCCAGGAAAATGGCTACAAGCCAAACGCCTCGACCGTGCCAAAGAAATGTTAAGCCACGGCGAAATGAAAGCCTCGGAGATTTACCAATTATTTGGTTATGAGAATTTATCGAATTTTAGTGCAGCCTTCAAGCAACAGTTTGGTGTAAGTCCAAGACAAATTGCCTAACTTGACCTTTTTTCATAAGTAATTAAACTAAAAGCATTACTAAGCTTTTTTCAAAATCAAGTAATTTTGTTTTGTACAAAAAGACATTAGCTACTGAGGTATGCCCAGTAGCTCAAAATATGCTTTTTCTTATCAATTAAAACCTTATTAATATGTTACACTCAAAATTATTACTTGTTGCAGCTTTTGTTTTAACTGCGTTTGCAGGTACTTACGCACAAACTTTCACCCTAAAAAGTAACGATATTGGTGGACAGTTTACCAAAAAACAAGAGTTCAATGGTTTCGGATGTAGTGGTGAAAACGTTTCACCTCAATTATTGTGGGAAAATGCTCCAGAAGGAACCAAGAGCTTTGCCATTACCGTTTATGACCCAGACGCGCCAACTGGGAGTGGGTTTTGGCATTGGGTAGTTTTTGATATTCCTGCTAATGTAAAAGAATTGAAGTCTGGTGCAGGTGATTTAACAAAAGGATTATCTCCAAAAGGTGCTATCCAAAGTGTTACTTCGTATGGCGCAAAAGGTTTTGGAGGGGCTTGTCCTCCAGTTGGACATGGCTTTCATCAATATATCTTCACTGTTCATGCATTGAAAACAGACAAATTAGGTTTGGACGAAAATACCAATCCTGAAATTGTGGGCTTCTATTTATGGCAAAATACGTTAGCGAAAGCCTCGATTGTTTCCTATTACAAAAGATAATCTATTACAGCTAGCTATTGCTTTTTGCAGCATAAAAACATAAGTCATTCCTAATTTGATGATTGAATGAGTGATTATCTTAAAATTTTTATTCTAGCATTAGAGACGCAATGATTGCGTCTCTAATGCTAGAATGCAGATTTTACAAAACGCCTCACTTATCTGATA
>NZ_JBMLSD010000142.1:7384-17432 GCF_049240685.1 Flectobacillus sp. | reverse complement strand
AGCTATATGTGCAAAGTGTTTCTGATCAAATCAGGCTTACCTTTTATCCAGTTGTTTAAATAAGTAAAGAGACGTTATTAGTTAAGTTTTTAAGCTTTCAGGTATCTGCTTTCGGCTGTGGGCTATGCGAAAAATGCGTGTCCGTGGTCGTTAAAAATATTTTAACACTCCTTGCCTTGTGCCTGTTGCCTTGTGCCTAAAACACAAAACTTAAATTTAATTCTGCTCGATTGCTTAACAGTATATCAGTTATTGTAATATATTCATAATTAAAAAGTTATCTTCAACTTTTACCTTTGACATACGATTGATTTAATCTTTCCTGCTACTTATTGAATTCAAAATGGGTGACCTACAGATTTTAATTGTCATGAAAGTATTCAAGACAATTTTTGTAGGAAATAAATGTCATTTTCTTCGAATCTGGATGAATTTTTGTACTCAAAATCATTGGTTTGAACCAGCGTTTTGAAATATTCAAATCGGGTATACAAAGATACCGTTTACGAAATTATACGAAAAAAATGATTTATACTTGTATTGCTCATACATCGAGTGTCGTTATTTCCCCAGTTTGAGTTGAACAACTAAAAGATTATCACTAGTCGCGCAACATTAACTTTAAATAAAATTTACTTATGAAAAAGACATTTGGATTCCTTGCCCTGTTTATGCTTTTAACAATGGTTTCAAAAGCTCAGTTCTTTACACTCGGTATTAAGGGTGGTGTAAACTTAGCGCAATTGAAATTGGGAAATGAATTGACCATGAATTCTCTTGGAGCAAATTTTCAACAAAGCTTAGACACAAAAACTGGTTATGTAGGCGGTGTATATATGCGAATTGGGAATAAGGTATTTATTCAACCCGAATTTTTGCTTTCAGCCAAAGGTGGTAGCTTAAATATCTTGAAAGGTGGTAGTACAAGCGACAAACAGACGGTAGATATCGAATATACCAATATCGATATTCCTGTATTGCTAGGTTTTAGAATGGGGCCTTTCCGCATCAATGGTGGCCCTTTGGCATCATTTAATGTGAGTAAAGGAGCTACTTTGAACGAAACCATCAAAACGTATACTCAAAATGGCGCTGAGGATGCCTTCAAAAAGGCGTCTTATGGTTATCAAGTAGGAGGGGGTTTAGACCTCGGAGCGCTCTCGCTGGATGTTCGATACGAGGGTAGCCTTTCGGATGTGACTTCTGCCCAATTTACCAATGATATGAAGTTTACTCAAAAAGGAAACCTTTGGCAATTAACATTAGGATTGAAGATTTTATAAATTGTCAACAAAGGTATAATACCCAAATCGCCCCGAAATTTAAGATTGGGATGATGCCTCAAGTTTTTATCAAAAGAGCGGTCGGAAAATATTCTCCTACCGCTTTTTTGATGCTATTTTATAGATTTTACTTGGCTTCAAACGCAATGGTAGAGACGCAAGTATTGCATCTCTACTGCTAAATGTTCCATTTTTTTGAATTGTATTTGAAATAATCAAAGGAAGATAGTGTTTGTTGGATAAGTGATAAATTAAGCATTTTTAGAATTAAGAATTTGTAAGGGTTTGGGTTTAGGCCTAATGCAACAGGTCTGATGATGGGACAAAAGTGAATTTCCTAGTTCAAGACTTAGTCTTGGACTCATTTTTTTTACAGTTTAAAACTGTTTTTTGAAAAGTTTAAACAGCTTCAAAATTTAATAATTGAGCTTTCCCCAAACATAGCTATCGCCCCTAAAAAGCAATTTAATACTCTTTTCCTTGTGCCTAAAACACAAAACTTAAATTTTAATTTGCCTACAAACTTATGTTCTTTTGTAAAATAATTTTCAAAAGACCAACTACTATCATCATGCAAACTAACTTCAAAGACTTTTTGCAGACTGAGCTCAAAAGCTTGGTAGAACTAAAGCATTCCGAACGACCTTGGCACATGCCTCTGATTGCGGCATTTTGTGCCAGTGTAGCACTATTTTCGGGTTTGTATTTTGGGCAGCTCAGTAATGGTCTTTTGGTTTGCCTGGGAGGGCATGTGATTTTGTATATGCCACCTTTGCCTCTAACCAATCGGATGATTACGATGATTGTATGTTCGTTTGGGATGGTTTTATCGTTTGCAATTGGGATTGTATGTAGTTTTAATCCATGGATTTCGACGGTCGTGGTGGGTATCTATGCCGCAATGGTACAATGGGTAGTAGGGCATTTTAAATTGAAAGCACCAGGAAGCTTCTTCTTTTTGTTGATTGCTGTAATGGCAAGTTGTATGCCTTTTAGCTGGGCCGAAATGCCTCAAAAAATTGGCTTGATAGCCATGGGTACCATGCTTGCTTGTTTGATAACCTTCCTATATAGTTTGGCTTTACTGAATACCCAGAAGATGGTAACACATCCGCCTGTGACTATCGCAATCACTTTGCGACGTCAGCGGTATAATAATTTGATTCAGGCGATGATAGTAGGTGGTTTTGTGTTGCTTTCGCTAGGGATAGGTCATTTTTTTGCCTTGAAAAATCCGTATTGGGTGGCCATTTCTTGCTTGGCTATTATGCAAGGCATTAGTCGCAGACACGTTTTACAACGCATTGTTCATCGAATATTGGGAACTACTTTGGGCCTTGGTGTATGCTGGTTGATTCTGCATTTCAAATTAGAGCCCATCACTTTGTGTCTATGTATTGTAACACTTATGTTTATTATCGAAACCCTCATTGTCCGAAACTATGTCATGGCCGTCATTTTTATTACACCACTAACCATATTTTTGACTCAAGTGGCCAATCCTTATTTCAACAATACCGACCTACTTTTTACTTATCGTTTGTTAGATATCGTGTTGGGTAGTTTGTTGGGTGCGTTGGGAGGTTGGCTGTTGTTTCATAATCAGTTTAAATACAAGACAGCAAAGCAACTTCAGCGCATGAAATTAATGACCCGAAAACGACGCCTCGCTTAAATACTCTTTAAAACAACCAAGATGGAAAACGTTATCGGGAACGTTTGCATAAATAATTCAATGGTAATATTTGGAGAATGCTTTGTGATTAACCTACATTTGAAAGTAATTTTTTAATATAAAATATTATTTTTTCTATGTACAGACCTCTCAAAGCATCGAGTGATTCGGAGTTACTATCTTTATTAGTCGAAGATAGTGATGCTGCTTTTGAGGAAATCTATCGAAGATATTTTTCAAAATTGTATACAATTGTTAAGCGTAGACTTTGCGATGAACAACAAACAGAAGATATCGTTCATGATTTGTTTTTGAACCTTTGGCTCAACCGCCATAAGGCCAATATAGATAATTTACCTAACTACTTAATGAAGAGCGTGAAGTATCGTGTGTTAGATGCACTTGACCACGATACGGTTCGCCAAAACTTTTTAGATTATCAAGTCTACATTCCTCAATCCAATAACTCTACTGAGGAAAACATCTACTATTCGGATGCTCTCCGTGTTTATAATCAACATTTGATGAATCTTCCCGAAAAATGCCGTGAGGTATTTTTATTGAGTAGGTCGGGATTATCTCAAAGAGAAATTGCACAAAAACTCGGTATTTCCGAAAATACTGTAGAGAATCATATTGCTAAGGCTTTAAGACTTTTGAAGTCGGGTATGGCCGAATATTTGACACCTAATGCCCTGATTCCTATCCTTTTCTTCTTTTTTTAAAAAAAAATTAAAAAAAAATCACATTTGAATAGTGGAAGTCTTTTTCCAAACCGACTTATCTATGTAAGGAGTTAATAAGACTTTATCGATATTAAACTGTAATATAACATGAGCCATCGTGAATTTAAAGATGATGATGACATCATCAAGTCGCTCAGAGAAAAATATACTCCTGAAGAAATAGAAAAACTTTTAGAATGGTACAATGCTTTTGACGAAATCGAACCTTTGACGGAAGAATTACCAAAAGTTGAGAAAAAAGTTTGGGAATCTCTACAAACTGAACGAGGTATCAATCCAGAAATGGAGGAAGATGAGCCTCAAGTTTCAGTTTGGAAAAATTGGTGGAAACAAAATTGGATGATGTTAACAGCTGCCGCAGCATCGTTGGCCATTATTGTAGGTATCTCGTTACGAGAGCCATCCAATAAGGGCTCAATAGAAAATTTGGTGGGAATACCTCAACTTTCGACGACCGAGAAAAGCCTATGGGAGACGGTGTCTAATGCAGGAAAAGATATTCAAGAAGTAGAACTACCAGATGGAAGCAAGGTTTGGTTGAATCCCTCAACAAGTATCATGTACAAAGTCGTAAAAGGGGCTCCAACCCGTGAGGTGTACTTAGAAGGAGAAGCATTTTTTGACGTAAAACCCAATAAGAATCAACCCTTTCATGTTCGCAACAAAGGCCTTAATGTGGTGGTATTGGGTACAAGTTTTAATGTGGTAGCCTCTGCCAATAAAGACAAATACGAGGTTTCGGTAGTCACTGGAAAAGTCAGAGTGAATTATCAAGAAGAAGAGGACAAGGTAAATCAAGTAATTATTACCCCTCAGCAACAGGTAGTGATTCAGAAGGAAGAAAATATTCTTGAAACACACGACTTTACGGTAGAGCAACCCACTCATAAGCAAATTTGGGAGCCTATTACCCTAAGTTTTGACGAAGTGCCACTGGATAAAGTAATAGCTCAATTAGAATCAGAATACAAAATCGTGATAAGAACACCTAATACTGCTATCCGAAAATGTACCTTATTCGGAAATTTCAACAATCAAAGACTACCTGTAATCATGGATATTATTTGTAGCTCTATCAACGCTTCTTACCAAATAGAAGGAAATGAAATCGTCATTTTGGGAGATGGATGCCAGTAGCAAGCATATTTATTACCTATATAGCAATAGGAAGGAGTGCCATTGTTGAGTTTGGTTCAAAACCAATTTTCTGAACTCAGCCCTTCCGAAGCTCTATCTCGATTGTAGTCCTTTTTAGCGAAAAATTTATAGAAAGTCTTGATGTGATTACCAGCTAGAGATTAGTTACCAGATAATTTCTATTTCATATTAAAACTATCGATTAAATCAAGTAGCTATTAAAAAAAAAGCCTGAAGTGTTACCAGCACTTCAAGCTTAAAGCCTCTTCGAGCATTTACCAGATGCCCGCCGAGGTATTGTAGATTTCACAACCAAATCGTACAAAGCAAATTTATGGAAAAACAATTTATTAAGACAACATTTTTCAAAATCATGAAGATGACTGTCATTCAGTTAGCCATAGCTATTGCCTTTATGGTGGTATCTTATGCAAAAGATGCCAGCGCGCAAGAAGTTTTGGCAAAAACGGTGACTGTTTCGGTAAAGAACAGCACGATGAAAGGAGTGTTGAAAGAACTAGAGAAAGAATCAGGAGTTTCTTTTGTATATAGTTCAAAGCAAACACTATCACAAGCAAACAACCTGAGCCTTATTGCAAACAATGAAAGCTTGAGAACGGTATTGAATCGTTTTCTGAATCCTTTGAACATGAGCTACAAAGTAGTTCACAACTCGATTGTACTGACTGCTTCAAATGGACTAGAGGAGAAGTCGGGTGTCGATATGCCCATGCTTGAAACCAGTCTCACAAAAGCAACCGCCGCCGACCCCGTTAAAGGAAAAGTCGTGGATGCAGAAACTGGTGACGTTCTTCCTGGGGTTACTGTAAAAGTAAAAGGAACGAATACCGGTGCAACTACCGACTCGCAAGGTCGTTTTTCTGTAAATGCGCCAAAAGGCTCTACCTTGGTTTTTTCTTTCATTGGTATGAAGAGCCAAGAAGTAAAGGTAGAAGGGAAAGCAGACATAAACGTATCATTAACTGCCGAAAATAGCATGCTAGCGGAGGTGTCGGTCGTGAGTGATGGTTATGGCGTCGTGAAAAAAACAGATAACACAGGTTCGGTGGCCTCGATGTCGGGTCGTGACCTCAAAAATATCCCTATCACAAGTGCTGCCCAAGCCATGACTGGCCGTATGGCGGGCGTAAGTGTTGTTACTACAGACGGTTCACCCGATGCCGATGTCGTAATTCGTGTTCGTGGTGGTGGCTCGATTACACAGGATAACTCTCCTTTGTATGTGGTAGATGGTTTTATTGTAAATAGTATCAAAGATGTTCCACCTTCTGATATCGAAAGCATCAACGTCCTCAAGGATGCAGCTGCAACAGCTATTTATGGTGCTCAAGCATCAAACGGGGTTGTGGTAATTACTACCAAAAGACCCAAAGCTGGTCGTACCACTGTTTCATACAATGGTTTTTTGCAATTAAAAACTTTACCATCTGATCGTGCTTATAAAGTACTTTCTCCTTACGAGTATGTATTGGTAAACTACGAAAGAGCCAAACTCCGTAGCGCAACAGACGTTTCCAATATGGAAAAGTTTTTTGGAAAATATGGAGATTATGACTTGTATCAGGGTAAAAAAGGTACAAATTGGCAAGACGAACTTTTTGGTGCGCCACGCAACTCGCAGTCACATAATGTTAGTATTAGTGGTGGTACAGAGCTTACTACTTTTAGCTTGAGCTTAACCAATAACACAGACCAAGGCTTATTGACAGGGTCGGGATACAACCGTAACGTTATCAATTTTAAATTGAACCAAACCATAAGCAAAAAGTTAAAGTTTGATGCTTCTGCTCGTATTACTAACACGGTAATTGATGGGGCGGGTACTTCTGGTTCGGCTCAGTTGAACATTAAAGATGCGGTTCAAACACGCCCAACCAACGGTATCGCCGACGAATTGGATATTGATTTGTCGACAGCTGGTAGTGATGATGACTTTGCTTCGTTTTTGTTGGCCTTGGTGAATCCCAAAAAATTAGTAGCCCAAGACTGGCGTAAGCGTACAACTCAAGACTATGTACTAAACGCTGGCTTGAACTGGTCAATCGTAAAAGGTTTAGATTTTAAAACAACATTAACAAGCTCAAAATCGTATGATAAAGTATTACGTTATTACGGTCCATTAACAGGAGAATCATTCAATAATGGTAGTAGTTTACCAATTGGTGAAAAAACTAACTATGAGACCTATTCATTACGTTGGCTCAATACCTTGAACTATCAAATGAAAGGTTTGGGAGCGCATAAATTAGACTTTTTGCTAGGTCATGAAGTGTATTCTACTGGTGGCAATACAAGTTTCTTGCGTGCCGAAGACTTCCGTGCTTCTATTACTCCTGAGGAGCTATTCGCTAATATGTCGTTTGGTCGTACAGATCGCCAATACACGACTGAAAATACCGACCAAAATCGTGTTTCAGGATTTGGACGTATCAACTACCAATTCAAAGACCGCTATTTGGCTGCTTTGACTTTCCGTGCAGATGCTTCAAGTAAATTTAGTGCTGCCAATCGTTTGGGCTTCTTCCCAGCTGTAGCATTAGGTTGGAAACTATCCGAAACAAAGTTGTTGAAACAAATGCGTGACCTCGATGAGTTAAAACTTCGTGTTTCTTACGGTGCAACAGGTAACGACCGTATTGATGCAACGGCTACCCAATTCTTGTTTGAAGCGACTACTTTGCGTGGGCCTGGCTTTGGCAACGTCGATAACGTATATTATACTCCTACAGGAAGCACCTTGTATAATCCAAACTTAGTTTGGGAAACAACCATCAATCAAAACGCAGGTCTCGATTTTGGATTCTTCAAACAGCGCATCGTAGGTAGTTTGGATGTATATCACAACAAGACAAGTAATTTATTATTACAATCGGCTATCCCTTCTAGCTCTGGTTTTACAAGACAATGGAATAACGTAGGTAGTACCTCTAACCGTGGAGTTGAGTTAGCCTTGACAGGTTATATTATCGACAAGCCAGAGGCTTCTTTTTCGGTAAATCTAAACTTTGGTATTAACAAAGCAAAAGTAGAAGCGTTGGATGGTACCACAGAGCGTTTCTTCCAATCAAACTGGGCTAGTACTGATTTGCGTGACCAAGACGACTTCTATGTAAAAGTTGGTGGAACACTAGGAGATGTATATGGCTATGTAGCTGATGGTTTTTATACCGTAGATGACTTTTCGGGTTATGATGCTACCACCAAAAGATATATCCTGAAAGATGGCGTGACCAACTCCACGGCAATCACGGGTAATACTTCTATTCGTCCGGGTTTTATGAAGTTAAAAGATACCAACGGCGATGGCGTAGTAAACAGCTTAGACCGCCAAGTAATTGGTAACACTTTACCAAAAGCTCAAGGAGGTTTTGGATTCAATGGTCGCTACAAAAACTTCGATGCCTCTATCTTCTTCAACTGGTCGTATGGCAACAAAATTTATAATACTGGTAAAATCCAATACAACCAATTCCGTCGTGTGACTTACGGTAACTTAACCGATATGATGAGTATCAACAATCGCTTTACCTATTTGGATGTGGATGGACAATATACGGGTACCCCAGGAGAGATTGTAACAGATTTGGAGCAATTGAGACAATTAAACGCCAACAAAACTATTTGGTCGCCTTTAGGATTGGGAGATGCACAAACGGTAATCTCCGACTGGGCACTTGAAGATGGCTCATTTATTCGTTTGAACAACCTAAACATTGGTTACTCTATTCCTAAGCACCTTATTGCAAAGCTTGGCATGTCTCAGTTCAGAATTTACTTTACTGGAAACAATCTTTACCTATGGTCAAAATACTCAGGCTATGACCCAGAAGTTAGTACTACAAGAAGCGGGTATTCAGGCTTAACGCCAGGGGTAGATTATTCTTCATTCCCGCGTAGCCGCTCATATACTTTTGGTGTAAATATTACTTTCTAGTCTTTGTTAAAAGTTTGAATTGAACTTTTAGTGTGTTTAACCTAAAAATCAGACTCAAGCCTCGGCAAAAGTCTATTCAATGTATTATGAAAAAGAAATTCCTCATACTCGTAGTGATAGCTTCTGGTTTTCTAACGTCTTGCAAAGACTTCTTAGAGCCAGATTCATTATCCACTTTTGATGTAAACTATATTTATTCAAACCCAGATGATGCTCGTAAAGGTGTAAACGCTATTTATGAATCATTTGGTCAGGATGCGTTTCGTTCTCGTCTTTCAAATAACATGGCGGGAAATACCGATATCGAGCACCAAAGTGGATGGAGTAGCTCAGCAGACCGTTATCAGATTTGGGATTTAAGTGCCCTCCCAACCAACGCCGACCTACGTATTGTTTGGAATGCCGCTTACACTTCGATTCGTAACTGTAATATTGCTATCGAAGGAATTGAAGCTAGCGATGCACTAAAATCTGCTGACGTTGTTACTTCAAGAAAAATGTACCAAATGTTGGGTGAAGCCTATACAATGCGTGCTTACTGGTATAGTATGTTGATATATTTTTTTGGAGATGTTCCTAATGTTCGTCTTGCACCAAAGGCGGGAAATAACTTTTATCTACCCAAAGAAGACCGTAACGTGATTTTGTCACAAGTCATTGATGACCTTATCAAAATCGAGGATAAAATGCTTTGGGCTGACCAAAATAGCTACAGCATTGAACAAATCAACCGTGAATATACCATGGGGATGATTGCTCGTTTGGCACTTCAGCGTGGAGGGTATTACCTGACTCCTGCCATGCAAATGGAGCGCAAGTCAGACTATTTAGATTACTACAAAATAGCGAAGACCTATACCGAAAAATTAGTTACGTTGAAAGACCGTGCTTTGCCAACTGATTTCAAACAGGTATTCTTGAATGAATCAAAATTTGTGACTCCATCCAATAGTGATGTATTATTTGAAGTACCATTTGCGATTGGTAATGGTGATGTAGGTTGGAATATTGGTATTACTGTAGAAGGTGGTACAACAGCAGCGCATAGCTATGGTTCAGGAAACAACTACATGGCTATTCCGCCAACGTACTATTTTTCCTTCGATACCCTAGACGTTCGTCGCGATGTTACTTGTGCTTTCTATAAAATTAATACCAGTGCGCAAGCCGTGTTTGTTACCAATTCAATGAATATTGCTCAAGGTAAATGGAGTCGTTGGTTTTTGGACAAAGCTCCTGGTGCTTCTACGGC
>NZ_JBMLSD010000142.1:0-7284 GCF_049240685.1 Flectobacillus sp. | reverse complement strand
AACTCGCTTATTTCGTCCAGTATTAAACAAAGAGCTTTCGGCCAAAAACAATACCATTATTGTGAATATGGCCAATATCAAAGCCGCTGTGGGTTACACCGTAGAAGTTAGTAGAGATACCTTTAAAACGGTAGATTACAAAATCGAGGTGGATACCAATTATGTGGTATTGGACCAAACTCTTTTGAAAGGGGAGTCATTGTTTTGGAATACACAGTACCAAATACGCGCTACAGCACATGCCGCTGATGCACAGTACGACAGTAAAGTTTCTGATTTGGGAGGGGTAAGAACTGAAAAATTCCCAACAATTATGATTACTCCAACTGCATCAGACGTAATAGATGTAGCGGCTCGTGTACGTTGGGCTACTGGCTCAACGGTTATTTCTAAGGTGAAGGTTTTTGCCAAAACTGACTTAAAACTAGCAAATCCTCTAGCTTCTTACGATGTGACAGACGCTGAACAAAAAGCTGGTGTCAAAATTATTAATAAGCTTTTGCCTTTGACTACCTATCAGTTGGCTATTTATAGCGCCGACGGAGCAATTCGCGGTTGGGACAATTTTACAACAATTCAACGTGCAGTAGATATTACCCAACCGAATGTAATCGACCTATCAGATAGCGATGACCCAACAGCCTTGAATACAGCCTTGGCCAATGTTGTGGAAGGTGGTATTATTGTCTTGAAAAAAGGTGCCACTTATGTTATGCCTACCAATAGTTTTACAAAGTCGGTTACTATTACGAGTGCGTATGGCTTTGGCGACCAAAAAACAATAATTTCAACCTCGGGTGGTGGTAACATAGGAACGGGAGCAAATATTGCCTATCTCCGTTTTTCAAATATCGAATTCATCGGTGCTGATATTGCTGCTAGTTATATTTTCAACCCGAATATCAGTACTACTACAACCATCGGAGAATTGTCATTCGATAATTGTGTCATTTCAAATATGCGTGGCATATTACGTATTCGTGCCAAAGTATTCATTATCAATTATATTATCAAAAACTCTATTGTATATCAAATTGGGGGATATGGAATCTTGACAACTGATACCGATGGTGTCGGACAAGCATCCGTAGATAATATCTCGTTACAAACATCAACTTTTAGTAAAGTCAATACTTTTTTAGTGTCCAGTCAAAATTCCAAAACGGTGGTAATTGAAGATTGTACTTTGAGCGAAATTGTTACTAACCAAGGGAGTTTATTCTCTTGGAAAGGTACCTCTGGAAATAATGTGACTGGAGGTATTAGAATAAGTAACTGTATTTTTGGTCATGCATGGGATCAGTCTGGAACAAATTTGTTAACTATTCGAGGTAAATCAAAAGGTCTTGATACAACTCCATTTACCGTGCTCAATACCTACACAACAAGTGATTTTGGCTATGTTGTAGGTACCGAAATTCCTGGTTTACCATCAAATGCTTATACTAAAAAAGCTACAGATTTGTGGGTAAGTCCTTATTCAGGATTAAATTTCAATTTTAAAGACAATACTTTCTCTGGCCGTCGCGATAGTGGTGACCCTCGTTGGAGAGTGAAATAAAATAAGATTGCCCCCGAAGATTCGGGGGCTTTTTTCCTTCCCTAAATGATGATAAAAAAATCCTTTGCTTTCAGTTTTTTGAGCTTACTCCCTTGCTTATTTTTTGCTTGTCATACTGCTCAAACGCAATCCGTACTTTCTCAAACAGTTTCTTCTGTTTATCCAAAAGATTCTGTGGCAGAAAGAATGCTTTTGTATCAAAGAGATAACGGAGGTTGGCCACAGCCAGGCGGAAATGCAATCAATTATTCACTATTGATTAAACCAGAACTTAGGAAAAAACTTTTATCAGAAAAGAAAGTATATGATACTACTATTGATGATAAGGCTACAACTAGAGAGATAAATGGGTTGCTTAAGGCCTTTTCCTTAACTCAAAATCCGTCTTATCTACAAGCTGCCGAGAGAGGAATCTATTATCTTATCGATGCCCAAAACAAGGCAGGTGGTTGGGGGCAGTTTTATCCCGATACCTCTGGCTATCATAAACATATTACTTATAATGACAATGCTATGATTGATGTCATGAAAGTAATGAGAGGTGTTGTTGAGGCAAAAGATATTTACGCAAACGTTTCGCCCAACCTAAGACCGCTTGCTCTGAGTGCCATGGAAAAGGGGATTCGCTGTATTTTGAATACTCAAGTTCGCCAAAATGGGAAACTTACGGTGTGGTGTGCCCAACATGATAGACTTACGCTAAAACCAGCGAAGGCAAGAAAATTTGAACTTCCATCTTTGAGTGGTGCCGAGTCGGTTGGGATTGTCAACTTTTTGATGGCTATAAAAAATCCTTCTGAAGAAATAAAGCAGTCTATAAAGTCGGCGGTTGCCTATCTGACATCAGTAAAAATCACTGGTATAAAAGTACAAGACATTGACGCACCAGCTCTTCCCAAAGGTAAAGACCGTGTAGTAATAGCTGATCCTAAAGGGGAAGTTTGGGCAAGATTCTATGATTTAGAAACCAATAAACCTTTCTTTGTTGGACGAGATAGCCTGCCCAAAGCCACATTGGCCGAAATAGAACACGAACGCCGTATTGGATACGGATACTATGGCGATTGGCCCAAAAAACTCATTGAAGTGGATTATCCAAAATGGCTTGCCAAATGGAGCAATTAAGCTCGGTCATTAGGTTAGTTTGTATGCAAAATAAAATTTAAGTTTTGAGCTTATGGCTTTCAGCTTTGGGCATTCGGCAAAAACAAAGCTATCGTTACTAAAACATTTAACACTCTTTGCCTTGTGCCTGTTGCCTTGTGCCTACTAAAAATGACTATTTTGAGAGCTTTTAGCTACAGCGCAATGCTGATACCCCAAAGCTCAGACCCTATTTAAAACCTATTCAAGATGAAAATTCCTTCTTTTTTCCAAGTGAGAAAATACATTTTTTCACTTGTGACTCTCATTTTGTGTTTATTATCAGAAACCAAAGCCCAACAATTGGCCTTTCCTACTGCCGAGGGTGGCGGACGCTTTGCCAAAGGTGGTCGTGGAGGAAGCGTATACGAAGTTACGAACCTCAACGATTCAGGAATTGGTAGTTTGCGTGACGCCATTAGTCAGCCAAATCGAACTATTATTTTTAAAGTTTCAGGAGAAATAAAACTAAAAAGTAGACTCGTAATCAGACAAAATAACATTACGATAGCAGGACAAACCGCACCCGGCGATGGAATTTGTATTACGGGTTATACTCTCAATATATCCGCTTCTGATATTATTGTGAGATATATTCGTTGTCGTTTTGGAGATGAAAATGCATCTGAAGACGATGCCATGAACTGCTGGAATGGCCCCTACCAAAATATTATTGTTGACCATTGCTCGATGAGCTGGTCGATAGATGAAACAGGAACATTTTATGGAATCCGAAATTTTACTTTACAATGGTGTATTTTGAGCGAAAGCTTATATAATTCAAAGCATGACAAAGGAATTCATGGTTATGCAGGAATTTGGGGCGGAGCAAACGCTACTTTTCACCATAACCTTTTGGCGCATCACTCATCCCGAAACCCTAGATTTGGAGGCGCAAGAAAAGGGTATGTTCCGTATGACCCCGCCGACGAACTGGTAGATTATCGCAACAATGTGTTATATAATTGGGGCAATATAAACTCTTCGTATGGAGGTGAAGGCGGTAAAATCAATATGGTGAATAACTACTACAAAGCTGGCCCCGCAACCCCTGGCAACCTCACTACGAGTTCAGCTTCTAATAAAAGAAACCGTATCTTGAATTATACCAATTTCTATGTAGATGGTACAGACACTACGTGGGGAGGTAAATTTTATATTGATGGCAATTTTGTGGCTGGGTATCCTGATGTAACGGCCGATAACTGGACCAAAGGTGTACAGAAAGATAGTTATGCAAATGCCGATGCGCTCATCAAGGCTGCTCGTCAGGAAAAACCTTTTGATACTGCGCCCGTGCGTACACATTCAGCTGAAGAAGCTTATTTGAGAGTGTTGGATAGCGCTGGTGCCATTTTGCCTCGTCGTGACCCAATAGATGTACGTATTATTCGTGAAACTCGAACAGGAACTGCCACCTACGAAGGTGCCACTTATGCCTTGGTAACTAGCGCAGGTGTTTCGCATCCTTCTGGAATTATTGATAGTCCCGCCAATGTGGGTGGTATTCCGAAGTATGGAAGTAACAAGGCTTATACCGATGCCGATAAAGATGGTATGGATGATGTCTGGGAGTTAGCCAATGGACTCAATCCGCAAGATGCTGCAGATGGCAATAAGGTCGCTCCAAATGGATACACCCAACTCGAAAATTTTCTCAATAGTATCACCAAAGATACAGGTACTGGTGAAATTGCAGGAGGTCCCAAAACGGTAGATTTGATGGGATACGATGCGGTGGTTGCTTTAGATGGAACAGGGTCGCATTCAACCGTTCAGGCTGCCATCGATGCTGCACCAGTGAATAGTACAGCACCTTTTCGAATTTTTATTAAAAATGGAAAATATCTCGAAAAAGTCAATATTCCTTCCAACAAGCCATTTATTTACTTAATCGGTGAAAGTGCCGCCAAGACTATTATTTCTTGGAATGATTACTCAGGGAAAGCAAATCCTGCTGGGGGAACCTTTGGAACTAGTACCTCTGGAACGTTAACGATTAAATCAGATAACTGTGGCTTGTGGAATTTGACAGTCGAAAATACAACGGGTGACTCTCCACAAGCTTTGGCGGTATCTTTAGAAGGAGATAAGACCGTTGTAAAATCCTGTATTTTCTTAGGGGGGCAAGATACAGTATTGAGTAATGGTGATGGCAAACGTCAATATTTTAAAGATACTTATATCGATGGTGTAGTCGATTTTATTTTTGGTAGTGCTACTGCTGTTTTTGACTCTTGTATTGTATATGCAAAAGACCGCATCGATAAACTATCAGGTAGTTATATTACGGCGGCCAATACGCCAACGACTCAAACTTATGGATATGTATTCAGAAATACGATTTTGCCCGCAAACAGAGGGGTTACTTCTTATGTATTAGGTCGGCCGTGGCAAAATGACGCAGGAACGGCTGATGCAGCAAAAAAGGGAAATAAGGTTGTTTTCTTGAATAGTATTTATGGAAATAAAATAGTAAAACCAGAAGGCTGGTCGGTTTGGGATACAGGAACCAACACTAGTTTGATTACCTATGCCGAATATCAACCCAAAGGATTCAATGGCACTTTGGTAGATGTGAGCAAAAGGGTTTCTTGGTCAAAGCAGTTAACAGATGCTCAGGCTTTGGTTTATTATGATAATTCGAAAATCTTTGGCACTTGGAATCCCTGCGCCATCGACAATGTTTGCCCAACCGCAAAAGGAGAATTGGTTATGTTAAATTTGAAAGTAACAAAAGGTGCGAATTTGTCGACACCAACTACTTTTGCTTGGAATACAGCTTGGAATATGAAAGATATTCAATTTGCGCTATACCGAAGTGTCGATACAAAAACCAATTTTGTGAAGCTCAAAGATATTACAAGCACTACCGACACTCTGTGGAATTATTCATTAAATGATAATGCACCAGAAGCAGGTAAAACCTATTATTATGTAATCAAGGCTACTAAAACTGGTTTTAAAGAGTTTAATACTGATACGGTTTCGGTTACGAGTATCCCAACTATTACTTTGAATGGTACTTTAGCCGAATTTTTGCAAGGCTTGGGTGCTCCGTCGGCTTCTCAAGTATATACAGTTACTGGCGAAAATCTTTCGTCTGCATTGGTCATTTCGTTACCCAATAATTTTGATGCATCTATCGATGGAGGAAAAACATGGAATACGAGCTCTGTAACCATTAACCCAACCAGTGGGGTAGTGGCTACTACTTCTGTTTTGATAAGACTCAATGCAAAAGCCGCGGGAAATTATTCGGGTACAATTGCTCATACAAGTACTGGCGCAAGTACCAAAACGTTGACCTTAACTGGAATTACGCAGACAGAAGCCCTTGCCTTTTCACAAAGACTTGCCTTGTGGCCCATGAGTCTCTCCGATGCCGATAGCGTAGCTGTTCGTGCCAAAGGGGTAACCGTAAGCAAGCCTTCCCTCAAAAGATTGTATCTCTCTAATGGTACGGTGATTCCTGCTTACTCTGCTTTGCATGGTCAAGCGTTTGCTCCTTCAGCCGATGGCGGAGGATTGTGGACTACCGCAGGTGGTGGTTGGGGCAATAACCTCTACCGTGGCTCTTACCAACAGTTTGTTATTAAGTGCAATACAGATTATACTCTAAGGTTAGACTCCTTACAGCTAAAGACTTCGCTTTATGCGGCAGCAACTGGAAAATTTGCCCTAGTTTTTTCTAAAACTGGGTTCAAAAGTGATTCGGCAGAGGCCACCGCTGCTTTATCGGGTGGAACGCCCTTGGCAATAACAGCAAATGGGAAGTTTACAACGCCAATTATCCCCAATGCAGAGCCTAGTTCAACTATCACTCGTTATCAGTTTGCGTTGAATGGTTCAAATGGAATAAATTTGGCAGCTGGTGATTCGTTAACTTTTCGTCTCTATTATAGCACAGGAAGCTCTAGCACAGGTCGTTATGCTAAAATTAAAGACCTTGAATTATTAGGAATAAGTAAGGCTATTCTCAGGCCAGCGCTCTCAGTAGGTCAAGTACCTTCCGATTTTAACTATATGATAGGCATGCCCAATGAGCCGCAAAGCTATACGGTAACCGCCGAAAATCTACAAGGTGAAATTCAATTAGTTCCCTCTGCTTTTTTCGAAATTTCTTTGGATAAAACTACATGGGTTAATGCGGCATCTGTCTTGAAGATTGCACCAACCAACGGTACCGTTTCCACCAAAGTGTATGTTCGATTTACGGCGAGTACAGCGGGTAATTACACCGGCACCATCACTCACAAAGCTACAGGAGTACAAGATATCACGGTAAATTTGAAGGGGATTGTTACAAAGCCTTTAGGTATCGACGAAATAGGGAATTTTGCCTTAATGCTTAGCCCAAATCCGAGTGTGAATGAAGTACAGGTTTCGCATCCCGCCGAAAAAGCGGAATTACGCCTTATTGATTTGCAGGGGAACGGCAAAATAACTCAATCATTAACAGGGCATACTACCACAACTACCCTAAGTTTACAGGGTTTGCCATCTGGGATATATATAATCGAATGGAGTACGGGTGAGAAAAAAGCTACGAAAAAGCTGGTTAAAGAGTAGTTTTAAAG
>NZ_JBMLSD010000141.1:0-34233 GCF_049240685.1 Flectobacillus sp. | reverse complement strand
GAAAGCCAACAGCCGAAAGCCCATATATACACCAATCCATTAATCAAATACGTAGTCGTGCAGAATTAAGTTAGAGAAATTAATGAGATAAAATATGAGTAATCATAAATTATACTCAAAACTCATCACTCACAATTCAGCACTCTTACTGCCTCCAATAAATCTAAAATTCAAAACTCTATGAACAAATCTTTAGTTCTATTAATTGCTTTATTTTTTACATGTACCAACCTCTTTGCCCAAAACCCTGCTCGTGTGACCATTCGTGGTGTTGTGCAAGATACAAGTGCTATGACGCTTACGGGTGCAACAGTTATGCTTCTTCAGCCCAAGGATTCTTCCTTGGTGAACTTTGCAAGAGCAAATGACAAGGGTTCATTCGAATTCAGAAATGTAAAAAATGCTTCGTATTTGCTCAAAATCTCCTACTTGGGATTTTTGCCTTACCAACAAAAACTCAAAGAGTTTCCCAACGATGTCAATGACCTCGGTCCTATCAAAATCAAGCCCATTGCCAAAGAGCTTCTTGAAGTGGTGGTAAAAACTGCTAAAGCCCCGCTTAGTATCAAAGGTGATACTGTCGAGTATAATGCGGCTTCGTTCAAAGTTCCTCCTGGCTCGTCGGTTGAGGACCTCCTGCGCCGTCTCCCGGGTATCGAAGTCGATGCAAGTGGAAATATCAAAGCCCAAGGAAAAGATGTAAAACGGGTATTGGTGGACGGAAAAACGTTTTTTGGTGACGACCCCAAAGCTGCTACCAAAAACTTAGGTGCCGAAACTATTTCTAAAGTGCAAGTCTATAATGGCAAATCTGACCAAGCACTTTTGACGGGTGCAGAAGATGGCAAAAAAGAAAAAACCATCAACCTTGAACTAAAAGATGAATTTAAGAAAGGAGCTTTCGGAAAAATTACAGCGGCAGTTGGTACTTCCGACCGTGGAGTTTTAAGAGGAAACTATAACCGTTTCAACAAAAAGGAACAATTCTCTGTGTTAGGCTATGCCAATAATATCAACGAAACGGGCGTAAACTGGAGCGATTATGGTGAGTTTAAAGGAAATAACTCCTTTAATTCTAACGATAATGGAGATTTTGGCTTTGGTAATGGCAATAGATTCTATTATATGGAAGGTGATTACCTGAACAATTTTGATGGAAAAGGCTTTACTAACAACTTCGGTACGGGTGTCAACTATAACTATACTCACCAGAAAACGAAGTTTAGTTCTAGCTATTTTTATAATCAAACTAAGTTAAACCTCGACCAATATCAGAGTACGAAAACTTTCCTCCAAAACTCCAATTTTACTACGCTTGATACCAACAATACTGTTAGTTTTCGAAACTCTCATAGTGTAGCTGCTCGTTTGGAACAAATGCTGGACTCCTCGAATACTATCATTGCAAAAACCAATTTACGTTTTAGTGGTAGCAACAGCAATGTGAATCAGGTGCAACAATACCTGAATAATTCGGAGGAAGTCCAAAACCGTATTAATATGAACAATGGTTCAAATCTGAATGCCTATAACTTCAACTTCACAGCAATTTATCGCCATAAGTTCAAGAAAAAAGGAAGAACCTTTGCGGCTAGTAGCACCATTAGTACTTCATCAACCGACGGGACAGACAATATTCGCTCTTTGACGAGATTCTTTAATGCGACGAATGTGAACGACCAAATCAGGGCTATTTCTCAACTTAATCAAAATGCGAATACGACTACTATGATTAAGGCGGGCTTGAATTATTTAGAACCACTTTCTAAAAAATTCTATTGGGAAAGCTTTTATAACTTCAACAATAGTCGCCAAAATGTAGGTCGTGATGCTTTCAATGGAAATCTCGAATCACAACGTTATGATAGTTTGAGTACTTATTACCAAAATCAAATTACCTACAACCGTGTGGGCTCAGGCTTGAGATATTCTAATGACGGAATCAATTTATCTTTTGGGCTGGCGGTATTGCAGTATGACTTGGATGGCAAGGTATATCCTCAAAAAGGAAAACCCCTTATCGCCAACATCAATAAGCAGTACCAAGCTTTGACACCCAACTTTTCGGCTAACATCGAGTTCAAAAATAATGCTTACATGGGTTTTAATTATACACTCAACGTAGAAGCCCCAAGTATTACCGACTTGCAACCAGTGGTTCAAAACAATAACCCATTCTATATTACTTCGGGTAATCAGGATTTGTTGCCTGCCAAGAACCACGAGTTGAGTTTTGATATTTCTAAGTTTGACCCTGCTACTTTTGCGAGTATTGGTATTTGGTCTTCGTATCGCTATTACCTTAGCCAAATTGTGTATAGCCAAACAGTAGATGCCAATTTTGTAACAAGAACACGTCCCGAAAATATGTCGGGAGGAAAAAGTTTTAATGTTGGAATGTATTCAAGCTACCCAATTATCAAAACTAAGTGGACCATGAACTTGTCGGGAAATATCGAAAATTCTGTTACACCAACTATTGTAAATTCGGTGGTCAATAATACCAATAATCAGAATTATACCATTCGTGCTGGCTTTAGCATTACCCCAAGCGAAAAATTAATTATGAATATTGATGGCAACCTTGGATTCAACAACATTACCTATACGATTGAAAATAATCAAAACCAAAATATCCGTACCAAGGGCTTGTCAACCTCTGTAAAATGGAATTTTGCGAAAAAGACTTTTTTTGAAACTAGCTTTGATTATAGTAGCTATCGCAATGATCGCTTTGGTTTTGACCAAGAAATACCTATACTCAATGCCTCGGTTAGAAGATTATTTATGAAAGAAAACCGCATGGAAGTGCGTTTGGCAGCATTTGATATTTTCAACAAACGTCAATCTATTGTACAAACAGGATACCTCAATACCGTGAGCAACCAGCAAGCGCTTACTTTGGCTCGTTACTTTATGCTGAGCTTGACTTATAATCTCAAAGGACATTCTGACAAACTGAAGAAAAACGGCGGGTTCTTTTAATAAAATTTAACCGTAAAGGCAAAAGATTTAGATACACTTTTGCCTTTACCAATCTTCAAAGAATCCTATTTTTATAATTAGAAAATGATTATTTCGATGAAAAAAATATTCCTTTTAGCACTACTATATATTGCTTATTTTACCTCATTCGGGCAAAACAACGAAGGAGTTGTTTATTTTACTAGAACTACTTACTGGACAAAACTCAATTCTCAGCTGACTTATTTGAGTAAGCAAGAGAAAGAAAGAATGGCTTATATGTTTGGAGGAAAAGACGACTGGGCCAATTATACCCTTCTCTATTTCAACGACAATGAATCAAAGTATATCAACTCTGAACAGAAAAACGATGAATCAGAAGGATATGCTTGGCGTAAAGAAGCGTATAGTATTGGAAGAAATTTTACCAAAAATACCATGACCGACGTTATCGAAATGCTAGGTAAAACCTATATCGTCGAAGATAGTCTGAAGCTTCCTGAATGGAAAATTTTGAATGATTTAAAAGAAGTAGCTGGACATATCTGTATGAAAGCTCAGGTAGAAGACCCTATCAAAAGCCAGAAAATTACCGCATGGTTTGCACAAGACCTCCCTTCACAAGCCGGGCCTGAAAGACTTTGGGGCTTGCCAGGTATGATTTTAGAACTCGACATCAACGACGGTGCTGTAACAGTTGTTGCCACTAAAATTGAATTCAAAAAAGTTGACAAAGAACTTGAACCTCCTAAAAAACTAAAGGGTAAAAAAATCACGGATGCTGAATATCAGGCTATGATTGATAAGTTTATTAAGGAAAAAATCAAAGAAGAAATCAATCCTTTTTGGGTAATCAGGTATTAGGAATAGTTTAGTACGCAAAATAAAATTTAATTTTGAGTTTTTGACTTTCGGCTGTAGGCATTCGGCAAAAATTTTACTGTTACTAAAAAATCAATCCAACACTCTTTGCCGTATGCCTTCTGCAAACAACTTAAATCAAATTTTGCACGACTACTTAGGTTTAGAATGAGAAGTTTTGAATGCTGAATTATTTAACGATTCGCATAATTCATGAAAACCCTAAAAAAGCAAAACGGAGGTAAACTTACCTCCGTTTTTTTTTATCAAATTACAACTGTTGTACTCTGTTTATTAGAATCAAAACCTTATTTTCAGTTATGCATCTACCAATTTCCAACCCTCACGATAGGTACGACCCACAAATTGGTTGGCATCGTCGAAATTAGTAATCTTCATATCTTCGCCATTCCAAAGCAACTTGTTGCGACCGTAAAAGTCAAATCCACCTTTTTCATTTTTCTTACGTAACATATAGCTACGAATTGCTAAGTTACCCATCAATACCGTTTCGGTGAGTGGACCCGAATAGTCAAAAGAAGATGAAAGCTCTTTGTGTTCTTTACTTTCAAAACCAGCTTTACAAGCATTTGTCCAGCTTATTTGGTGTCCATATTCTGGTAGTTTGACCTCATTTGCCAATTTTGGTGTATCGATAACATCGCCATTGTTCAAATAGATTTTAGGGTTGTTACCATACATGCCTATCGTCATGATACCTTTTGTACCCGTCAAAATAATACCATTAGCGCCGCCGTCATCACTGATTGGTGTATTGGCAGGAATCAAATCGGGGTGCATAGGACGAATACCACCATCCATCCAAATCATTTTTACAGCAGATTTATTTTTCTTGGTAGCAGGGAATTTGATTTCTACATGCGAAGACGGAGGACAACCCTCTGGAATATACTCAGGAGTCCAGTCTTTGATAAATACCGCTCCTACGCTACATTCTACTTCTGTTGGATAACTCAAGCCCAAGATACGGAATGCCGAATCAATGGTATGGCAACCAATATCTCCCAAGGCACCTGTACCAAAGTTCCACCAACCTCTCCATTTGAATGGATGATAAAGAGGATGATAATCAACCCACTGAGCAGGCCCAACCCAAACATCCCAATCGGCAGGAGACATTGAGTCGATTAACGCAGGTTTTTCGGTTGGAACAGGAATACCTTGTGGCCAAACTGGGCGGTTCGTCCAAATGTTTACGGTATGAACAGTCCCAATTTTTCCCTCATCAAACCATTTGCTAGCAACTTGTTGAAGCGGGTTTGACGAACCTTGGTTACCCATTTGAGTTACTACTTTATACTTTCTTGCTGCTTTGGTCAGCATACGCGCCTCAGCAATATTGTGCGTCAAAGGCTTTTGTACATACACGTGTTTGCCCATCTGCATGCATGCCATGGCAGCATAAGCGTGAAAATGGTCTGGTGTAGAGATAGTTACCGCATCAATATCAGACTTCATTTGGTCTAACATTACCCTAAAATCTCTAAATTTTTTAGCATTTGGGAATTTTTCAATGGCTGTTTTAGCTCTTGCCCAATCCACATCACAAAGCGCTACTACATTAGAGGCACCATTGTTGTAAGCATTAATAATATCTGATTGCCCTTTTCCACCAGCACCAATAGCTGCAATATTGAGTTTGTCACTTGGAGCAATAAAGCCCTTACCTAAAACATGGCGAGGTACAATAAAGAAACTTCCTACTGCTGCTACGGCGCCTTTTTTGAGGAAATCTCTTCTTGAATTTTGTAAGTTTTCTGACATAGTAAAATCGAGGATAGTTAAAAGTGCTCTAATATAAATGAAATGGGATGCCCTTTTATCCTGATTTAGTGACTTTTTTAAATTATTATTTTTCTTAAAAAAATAACATTTAGTTAATCCTTCCGTTAAATAATGAAGAGGATAAAAAGATACACTAGTTTTACTTTATTCACCCTCTGGAGAGTAGGTTTCACTTTTAATACAAAATAATCCCATATTATTTTTTTATCTTTGTTATATAGACGTAACACACTAGCTTTTGGCATGTAATATTTTAATATCACTCGCGCTGCAATACTTGTTCTCTATCTTCATGCTTGGTCAATAGTTATTGACATCACTTTTTAACCCATCCAATATGAGCAGTTCCCAAATAACGGCAAACAAAAAAGACAGAGAATCCAAAAAACGTAAAAAACGTCAGGAAAAAGACGACAAGAGAGAGGATAGAAAAACTAACTCTAATAAAGGGAAAGATTTTTCTGAGATGTTGGCTTACGTTGATGAATATGGAAATCTAACTACAACACCCCCAAAACCTGCGGGAAGTGAGGACAATGCCGCTTCGGGAAAAAGACCAGAGAGATACGACAAAGCTTCATCAGATAAAGCTGTACATCAAGGGATAGTTGAGTTTTTTAATACTCAAAAAAGATTTGGCTTTATCATTGATAGTAAATCGAAGAAAAAAATCTTCTTTCATGCAAATGATTTGGATGCTCCTGTAAAAGAGCAAGATCAGGTAGAGTTTTTGGTTGAGCCTTCTAGCAAAGGCCCCAAGGCTGTTCAAATCGTGAAGTTAAATAATTAGTACTGATAAAGAGTTAAGACTCTGATTACTAGACAAAACCGAAGGTTCTAGTTCAAGACCTAGTCTTGAACTAGCTATTTCAAACTGTATTTAAGTTGTTTGCACTAGGCAAATAGTCTATATCATTTCATGAGAACAACTTTTATTCTTTTTGCTTAGGGCTTACAGTCTATTTCCTATAAAATTATATTCTTCTGCCCCACCCAAACGATAAGCATTATTCCATGACCGAATACGTGGGGTCGTCTATGATGTTTACTTCAATCACTTTATGAGCATTCTTCAATAATTGCCTACAATCTGGACTCAAATGGCGCAATCGCACTATTTTATTCAGTTTGGCATATTTTTCCGTCAATTTGTTCACCGTATCAATGGCACTCATATCGGCAATACGGCTTTCTTTGAAATCTATGATTATTTCATCTGGATCGTTCTGAATATCAAATTTTTCTAAGAAAGTGGTCGTTGAGCCAAAAAACAAAGGGCCAAAAATTTCGTAATGCTTTACGCCATTCTCATCAATATATTTTTTTGCTCTTATGCGTTTGGCGCTTTCCCATGCAAAAACAAGAGCGGAAATAATCACTCCAACCAATACAGCAAGAGCCAGATTATGCAACCAAACGGTAATTAAGGCTACCATTATCCCAACAAAAATATCTGAAGCTGGCATTTTATTGATGATTTTCAAGCTCATCCATTCAAAAGTTCCTATCGCAACCATCATCATTACACCAGTTAGGGCCGCCATTGGTAAAGCCTCGATAATGGGAGAAGCAAAAAGTATAATCACCAAAATTGTTAAAGCGGCAATAATGCCCGCAAGGCGTGCACGAGCTCCAGCAGAGAGATTTACTAAAGTTTGGGCAATCATGGGACAGCCCCCCATTCCAAAGAAAAACCCATTGATTATATTGGCAATCCCTTGGGCCAAGGATTCACGATTGCTATCACCTTTTGTTTCTGTGATTTCGTCAACCACATTCAAGGTCAAGAGTCCTTCGGTTAGTCCAACACCAGCCATGACTAATCCATAAGGAAATATAATTTGTAGGGTATCTATCGTAAGCGGCACTTTCGGAATATGAAAAGGCGGTAAACTACCACTTATAGAGGCAATATCTTTGACGGTTTTTGTATCTATTTTTAAAAAATAAACCAGCAATCCTACGACAATAATAGCCACCAAGGAAGAAGGTACAGTCTTGGTAATTTTAGGAAAGCCTAAAACAATCAGAACGGTAAGTAATACTAAGCCCACCATCGTATAGAGGCTGGCTCCTGTAAGCCAAACCGTTTGCCCATTCATGATGGTTTTAAACTGTTCAAGTTGTGCCATAAATATGATTATGGCTAAGCCATTTACAAATCCAAACATTACGGGTTGTGGGACCAATCGTATAAATTTACCCAACTTGAAAATACCTACTAATAGCTGAAAGCAACCAGCCAAAGCAATAGCAGCAAATACATAATCGAGACCATGAGAATTCATTAGGGCAATCAATACCACCACGGTAGCCCCTGCCCCACCCGAAATTAAGCCAGGCCGTCCGCCCAATATGGCCGTTACCAAACCCATGATAAATGCACCATATAATCCTACCAAGGGCGGTAGTTTGGCCAAAATAGCAAATGATAATGATTCTGGTATCATTGTCATCGCAACAGTGAGTCCTGCCAAAATTTCTGTTTTATAATCTATTTTTTGCTGAAAATTGAATAACCGTGTCATTTGAGAGAATAGTCAACCACCAATCTTTGGATGATGGATAAGGGCGTTTATGAAATTATTGAATGCTGGCGTAGGCTGTACTTATGAGCCTATTGTGGTGTCTCATTGTACAAATGTATTGGCTATAACTTGATTATTATCTCAATTATTCTTTTAATACAATTTAATCAAAAGGAAGTTACAAGTTTGTGCAGGCCAATTATGATTACCTTCTATCAATCTGTCGGTATTCGGCTGGAGATAATCCTATATGTTTTTTGAAAAGCTTGGCAAAATAATTTGGATATTCAAATTCGAGCAAATAGGCAATTTCGGAAATAGAATAAGAGGTATGTAATAGATACTTTTGAGCTTCCTGAATCAAATGTTGATGTACCAACTCGATCGCTGATTTTCCAGCGATGGCTTTACAAATCCTATTCAAATGAACGGCTGAAATGTTTAACTCTTCTGCAAAATCAGGTATACTTTTTTGGTGAGATGAAATTTTGATATTTTGTAAAAACTTTCTGAAATAAGTCATTTGTAAAGAATCTCCAGAAAGGTCGGCATCTTGTGTAGCTAGTCGATGAATATGCAGAAAAAACTGTGTTAAAGAAGCCTTAATCATCATCATTCTTTCTGGATTTTCAGAAAATAATTCATAAGCTACGATTTCTAGTTGATAAAGCATTTTTTCGAATACATTACTTTCATCGAATGATTGTATAATTCTCACTTTTTCGAAAGTTTGCCAAATGCGATGCGATGTTTCAAAAATATCTTCTATGATTTTTTCTGACAATGTCAAAATACTCCCTTCTATTGCTGGGTGATACACCAGTCCATGCAATGCCATAGATGGAATCATAATTAGGCAGGGCGCCTTTAATTCGTGTTCAGAAATTGCATTTGTAAAGCGAAGTGTTCCTTTTTTTACTATAAAAACTTGGAAAAGTTTTAAATGTATATGAGGTTTGATTTGCCAATCAAATTCTTTACTTCTTGTTGAAATGGGCTCTAAAAACAGATATTCGGACGAATATTTACCATTTTCATCTCCATAAAGCCCGTCAAAATTGGTGATTTTCTTGAGTGAATCCATTTACAAATGTTCGAATTTTATCCTTAAAAGTACAAAAAGTCTCCTAATAAAGCCTTATGATGAGCCTAATTTTGTGATACGCTTTAAACAACACAAAACCATTCGTTATGGAAGATATCACTTGGGAGTTGGCACACTTGGGCCATGTTGAATTACTCACACCAAAGCTAGATGAGAGTATCCGATTTTTTACGGAGATTCTTGGAATGATGCTTGTCGAAACTCATGGAGATTGTGCGTATTTGAGGGCGTATGATGATTATGAACATTACACGCTCAAGCTCCGAGCACATCGTCATGCTGGAATCGGGCATTTTGCGTGGCGTACTCGCAGCAAATCTGCTCTCGAAAGACGAGTAAGGGCAATTCAGCAAGCCAACTTGGGTATTCGATGGCACGAGGGCGAATGCGGCTATGGTGATACCTTTATGTTCCGATATCCTGATGGACATTTGGCTGAAATCTATTTTGATACCCGTAAATACCAACCTGATGAACAGCACAGGTCTGCTCTCAAAAATACAGCTAGTAAATTTCCAGGAAAGGGAATGAACGTTCGTCGTATCGACCACCTTAATTTATTAGCCAAAGAAATTTCTTCCTTTAGCGATTTTCAGTTCAAGGTTTTAGGCGGTCGTATGACCGAAACGATTGTCTTTGATGGACAACCCAAAGGAGTTTGGGTTTCGGTAAACTCCAAATCTTATGACCTTGCTATTACCGAAGATCACTCTGGACTATCAGGGCGTTTTCATCATTTAACTTATGCCGTAAACAGCCGTGAAGAGGTTCTTCTGGCAGCAGATATCGCTTTGGAAAATGGTATTTTTATCGAAACGGGTCCACATAAACATGCCATTCAGCAAACGTTTTTCTTGTATGTATATGAACCAGGCGGCAATAGAATCGAGATAGCGAACCCGACAGCCAGACTGATTTTAGACCCTGATTATGAGACCATTGTGTGGAATCGGGAAGAGCGTATGAAAGGACAAGCTTGGGGACTCAAGACCGTCGATAGTTTCCATACGCGAGGTACTCCCATGCCAGAAGACCTCTAAGAGTTTTGAATGTTGAGTGCTGAGTTTTTTGTTAAAATAAAGTCTCTTAAAACCACCAATTATTATCATGAACAAGAAATTATTAGTTATAGGCGCTCATTCGGCAGATTTCGTTTGGCGCTCGGCAGGTACTATTGCAAAGTCGATTGAAGAAGGCGCCCAAACGCTTGTTGTTTGTATGTCATACGGCGAAAGAGGCGAATCTGGCGAATTGTGGAAAGAAAACCCGCACAGAAGTGTCGATAATGTAAAGGAAATTCGCCACCAACAGGCTCAAAAGGCCGCCGATATTTTAGGAACGCCTATTCAATTTTTGGACTGGGGCGATTATCCCATGTTGATTTCGGACGAAAGAATTACTCAACTAACCCATATTATCGGAGATTTTGAGCCGACGGTTATCCTAACCCATTCAGAAAAAGACCCATTCAATCCCGACCATCCCCTTGCATTTCAGGCCACTCAGCGAGCGAGGTTGTTATCGTGCGGGGCAGGTGTACCGAGTGCATTTAAGAATATCGACCCGCCAGCATGGTATTCTTTCGAGCCACATCAGCCAGAAATCTGTGGCTTTTTGCCCGACACATTTATCGATATTACTTCGGTAATGGACAAAAAAATGGCTGCGATGGATTGTATGGGTGCGCAAAAGTACCTCCGAGATTACTACGCAGAGTTGGCCTCACGTCGTGGCAACCATGCTAGAAGAATTTCGGGACAAAAACACGTCCAGTTTGCCGAAGCTCATCAAAGTCAAGTACCACGCATTACAAACACCATTTTCTAAGTTATGGATTTAATACAAGAACTCGGCAAATTTTCGGCCGCCACGCTGCATGAAGCCCTAGGAAAAAAGGGAAATCTCCCTTCTGCTATTAAGCCAATTGCAAAAAATATGAAAGTCTGTGGTCCTGCCTTTACCGTTCAGACCATGCCGCGCGACAATATGCTTTTGCATCGTGCTTATGCTTATGCAAAAGCGGGAGATGTCTTAATTGCCAATTGTTCAGGGTTTTATGAAGCTGGCTATTGGGGTGACTTGATGAGCCTAGGAGCTAAAACTAAGGGAATTAATGGTTTAGTAATTGATGCTTGTGTACGCGACGCCGACGATATTGAGGCTATGGGTTTTGCTGTGTTTAGTCGTGGACTATGTATTCATGGGACTTCAAATCATGGAGAAGGTACCCTCAATGAACCGATTATGATTGGAAATATCTTCATTAAGCCCGGCGATATCGTAGTTGGAGATAGAGATGGTGTTGTGATTGTTCCTCAAGAAAAAATAGAAGAAACCATTGAAAAGGCCATGGCCAGAGAAGCTAAGGAGGAAAATGTACGCCAACAGCTCAGACTTGGAAAAACGTCCTTACAAATTTATGGTTGGGATGAAAAATTTGGGTATTAATGCCTTTGTCGGCCCTAATTCCAAGAAGGGAATATTTTATTTTAAATAACAGAATAGCATGAAAATAGCCATATTAGGTTTAGGCGAGGCTGGTTCTCGTTTTGCCAATGATTTAGCAGAAAAAGGTCATCAAGTTTGGGGGTACGACCCAAACCCAGTATACAAATTACACGCTGATGTTCAATTACTTGATAGTAATCCAACAGCCGTAAGCCAAGCAGATTTAATATTGAGTGTTAATTTATCTTCGGTCTCCATCCAAATTGCCCAAGAGATAGCAAGTGTCACAAAACCACATCAGTACTTTTGTGAAATGAATACCTCGGGGCCACAGAAAAAAATAGCTATTGCAGAGATTTTAAGACCCAGTGCAGTAAGGGTTATTGATTTAGCCATCATGGCACCAGTTCCTCCGAAGGGTATTTTAACCCCCTTTTTAGCAGCAGGAGAATATGCCCCAGAATTTCTAGATTTTGTAAAACCTTTGGCTTTAGACATTTCTTTAGTCGAAAATAGTGTTATTGGAGATGCTGCTACTCGAAAACTACTACGCTCGATTGTTTACAAAGGTATTGCTGCGGTAATTTGCGAAGCTATGGAAGCTGGAGAAGCCTTTGGCATGGAATCCTATATTCGTGGGCAAATTAGTTCACTGATTGGCGGTAATAATGAACTTATCGATCGATTTGTGGAAGGAAGCCGAACGCATGCTTTACGTCGAATGCACGAAATGGAGGCGGTTATCGAAATGTTAGAAAATCAGGGAGTTGAGCCAATTGTTACGCGTGGTACAAGAGATAATCTCGAAAAACTTCTGACATCATGCCATTAGCCATTCCCTACATGCACTTTCGGGGGGGAAGTTCAAAAGGACTTTTTTTCTTGAAAAAAGATTTACCCGAAGACGAAACCCTTCGCAATCAGTATCTTATTTCAGCTATCGAAGGTACTACACTTGGTGATAGTCGTCAGATAGATGGATTGGGGGGAGGCTCGTCATTGAGTAGTAAAATTGCCATCGTGAGTCCCTCTACGATTCCTGAAGCAGATTTGGATTACTTTTTTGTACAAGTACAAATAGGTAAAGGCAAAGTTTCGACCCTTCAAACTTGTGGGAATATGTTAGCAGGGGTATTACCTTTTGCTATAGAAAGTGGAATTATTAAGGCAAGCACCCCAACCACCAGCGCCAGAATAAATATGGTGAATACTGGTGGTATCTGCGAAGTGCTTGTTCAAACACCTGAGTATCAAGTACAATATGAAGGAAGTACCAAGATTGATGGCGTAGTTGGCACTTCAGCGCCGATTATTTGTAATTATTTAGATACAATCGGAGCTACCTGTGGAGCGCTTTTACCTACTGGAAATAGCATAGATGTATTTTATGACATAGAGGCAACATGTATAGACAACGGAATGCCAGTTGTCATCATGCGCGCCTCAGACTTTGGTTTGAGTGGCTATGAAAATATCTTGGAGCTTGAAGAAAATAGCGCTTTAAAACAAAAAATTGAAGCGATTCGATTAATTGCTGGTCAAAAAATGCAACTAGGTGATGTGAGTCAGCAGACGATTCCGAAAATGTGTCTAATCGCTGCTCCTATCCAAGGAGGCGTAGTGCACACGCGCATGTTTATTCCGCACGTAGTGCATGAAGCTATTGGCGTTTTGGCGGCAGTCTCGGTGGCTACAGCTTGTATTTTACCTGATAGTATTACTACAAAAATTGCCAATTTTTCAGCTGATAGTGCTTTATTTTCTATCGAACATCCCTCTGGAGAATTTACCGTAAACCTTGATTATTTAATTAAAAATCAAGAGGTTATTATTCAATCTTCAGGGGTTGTTAGAACAGCAAGGTTGATAAGTAAAGGAGAAGTCTATATTGCCACTTCGTAACAAAAATAAGGTATCCCGAATTTAGTGATGAATACAAATTGCTTATTCGCTCAAGTGTAAATTACTAAATTCGGGAAGACTCATTTTTGATACTATCCTCTGCCGAAGAGCACGGACAATATGAAAAAGAACCATTCAAGTGTTGTGATTTTGTCACTCAATTTTAAAAAACAGTTTAAAATTAAGTCCAAGACTTGGTCTTGAACTAGAGACTTTAAATTTTACTACCTTACTTACATGATTTTCGTACATAGTTTAGGCTGGTACTTTTTTACTTTGAGCTAAATATTCGGTAGGTGAAATATTATATTTTGCTTTGAAGGCTCTAGCAAAATAGTTGGGATTAGAAAAGCCTACCGCATAAGCTACCTGCGAAATTTTCATTTCGTTGGTTTGTAATAGCGCAATGGCTTTTCGCAATTTTACAGATCGAACATATTCTACGGGCGTTTCGCCAGTGAGAGTCAAAATTCGATTATACAAAGTTCCACGGCTCACAAACATTACCTTACTTAGCTCCTCTACTGTTAGATTCGGGTCTTCTAGGTTTTCTTCCACATATTTTGAAAGCTTTAATAAAAACTTTTCGTCTTCGGATTCAACCTTTATCTCGGGGGTTTCTACCTGAATATGTTTGCTGTAAGTACTTTTTAAAAGACTATTGAGACTCAATAAGTTTTCGATTTTTATGCTCAATAAATGAAAACTGAATGGCTTGGTCAGATAATCACTTGCACCCGATTCGAGCCCTTTGAGCTGATCTACTTCCTCTGATAAAACAGTGAGCATAATTACTGGAATATGCTTGGTTCGTTGGTCATTTTTGATTTTTCTGACCATGTCAATACCGTCTACTCCAGGCATATTAACATCGCTCACAATAAGTTGTGGATGACAAGATAAAGCTTTTTGCCAGCCTTGGCGACCATCAGAGGCTTCAATTACTTTATATTTAGACTTAAGACTTTCTACCAAGTACCCTCTTAAATCGTCATCGTCATCGACTACCAGAATCACGGGCAGCTCAATTTTAGGTGGTTCAGATTTAGCAAAATTGGCAATAGGCTCGAGTTCTTTTTGAACCTCTTCGACAACCGAAGTAGAAAAATCTTGTGGAAACAAAGGCAAATAAATAATAAAAGCACTTCCTATTCCTTCTTCACTTTCTACTTTGATACTGCCACCATGAAGTTTGACAAACTCTTGGGCAATCGACAAACCGATACCACTACCTTGATTGAGGATATCGCCTTGATGACTTACTTGATAAAAACGTTCAAAAATTTTCTCGCTTGTATCTTTGGGTAAGCCAATCCCTGTATCGCGAACAATCAAACGGATACCAGTAGAGCCTTCTTGAGCAATCTGAAAGCTTACATTTCCGCCATCATTCGTAAATTTTAGTGCATTTGATAACAAATTAATTAAGATTCGTTCCATCTTATTTTTATCAAACGAGGTATGGTAATGGCTATAAACACTCACAAAATGTAAATGGATATTTTTACGCACCGCAATGTATTTGAACGAATCCACAATTTCTTGGCAAAAAGTAACCAAATCACCTTCGCTTGTATTGAGATTCAGCTCGTTGGCTTCTATTTTTCTAAAATCTAATAATTGATTAACAAGGTTCAATAACCGTTTGGCGTTTCGGCTTATCAGGTTGAGCATCTCAAGTTTTTCGGTACTATTTTCTTGAAAAAGCAGGTTTTCAATCGGATTGAGTACCAGTGTCAATGGCGTTTTGAGCTCGTGGCTGAGGTTAGTCAAAAACTTTATTTTGATTTTCTCTAATTCCATTTTTTGCTCGGCATCATGTCTTTCTTTTTCTATCAAATGCTTCATTTCTAAGCGTTCTTGTTCGCGAGCAAATTCTCTTTTAAGCTTTAAAATAGAACTTCTACGAATTCCCCAAACTATAAGCACGATAGCCATAATATAAAAGAAATAAGCATAATAAGTTAGCCAAAAAGGGGGTTCTACTATTATGGTAATTACCTTTTCGGGCGTTTTCCACGAACCATCTTCACTGAAAGCTTTCAAACGAAAGGTATAGGTGCCTGGGTCAAGGTTGGTATATACGGCTGTATTGGCATTACCAACTTGATTCCACTCTTTATCAAAACCGTCGAGTTTGTAGGTGTATCTGCTTTCGTGAGGTACGGTATAATTAAGAGCCATAAAGTCGAGAGAGAAGTTTTGTTTGTAACTCAAGACAATCTCTTTGGCTATTGAAATATGTTCCTCGATTTCAGAGTTTTCGATTGGATTTACTAGTTTGTTATTAATTTTTAGGGCTGTAATTACCAAAGGAGGTACGCTCTTTTTTTGTAAAATTTCGGAAGGATTAAAATAATTTAGCCCGTCTAATCCTCCAAAAAATAGCTGTCCATCAGCTGATTTGAGCCCAGCCCCAATATTGAAAGTACTCTGAATAACACCATTGTAGAAGGTGAAATTTCGGAATACTTTTTTATCATAATCAAAAGAACTAATGCCTTTGTTGGTGCTCAACCAAAGTTTGCCTCTTGAATCTTCTAGTATTTTGTAAATAAAGTCATTAGCTAAGGAATAGCTTTCGTCAAATATTTCGAAAGTATTGGATTGCGGTTTGAACAGACACAACCCACCGCCCTGTGCACCTACCCAAATACGGCCAGCATGGTCACAAAACACATTTTGTACCTTATCGATAGGAAGCTTACTATTGCCAGAGTTCAGTACTAAAAATTGTTTTTTACTAGGATTAAAAACAGCAATACCCGTACCATTCGAGCCCAGCCAGAGGTTGCCTTGATGGTCTTCTTCGATGGTAGTGATAAATCCGTTTAGTGGAATTTTCTGAGAAGGCTTTAAATCAAAAGCCTTCTCGAAAGTTTTTATAGATTGAGTTATTGGGTCGAATAAATAAACGCCTTTTCCGTTGGTTCCTAGCCAAGCATTTCCTTTTGTATCGGTTTTGATACAATTTACGGGCATATCTCTGGAATCTGTGGGGCTATAGGGCAAAAAATGGTATTTTGAGGCTCCTGTAGTCATATCAAGGCTGTAGAATCCTCTTTGATAAGTACCCATCAAAAGAGTTTTACCAACAGTTCCTAGCGAAATAACTGAAGCCGTATTGGCTTTTTCTTCTTTAAGTCTTAAAAGCCTTATTTGACCTGTTTTCCGATTAAAAATATTAAGCCCGTTGCCTTCTGTACCAATATATATTTCTCCAGTTGGACTTTCGGCAAAGGACACTACTGAGCTTCCTGTTAGTCCATTTTTGTCAAATACATTATAATGTTTATGGTTGAAAAAGGTCAGATTGGAATCATACTTGTTTACGCCTCCTTGATGAATGGCTACCCAATAGATACCTGAATCATCGATGTAGATATTGCGGACAGAACGTCCTCCGTTATAAATAAAAAAGTTATTAGGCTCTACAGGAGAACTTTTTACGAGTGTGATGGTACCAGTGGCAGGATTCATAATATTAATATCTGCATCTGTACCAATCCAAAGTTGTCCTGTTTTGTCAAACACCATTGTATTTATGGTGTTACCAGTTCTTGTTTTTAGGTTGGTTGGAGTTTGGAGATAATGACGAAAAGTACGTCTACTTTTATCCAAAACATTGATACCTCCTTGGTCTGTGCCCACCCATAATTCTCCATTTTTACTTTCTGTAATACAATTAATATAATTTCGGCTGATACTTTGTGGGTTCTCGGCCATGTGCAGATATCGAGTAAACTGCTGGGTTTGTGGCTGGTATTGATGAAGCCCATCGGCAGTACCTATCCAAATGCAGTTTTTAGAATCTTCATAAATACAATTAATGATGTTTGTATTTAACTGGGTCTTTTTTGTAGGATTGGCTTTGAAAGCAATTGTTTTTTGAGTTTTTGGGTCAAAAAGGAATAACCCAGAATACGTCCCTACCCAGATTTTACCAGTATGGTCGGCACATAAACTGATTATCCAACCATAATTGGTAAAATCATAATTGATAAAGGAGTCAAGATTTAGATTATAAACAGATAAGGTAAAATTGGTAGCAAGCCAGATTTGCCCGTTTTTATCTTGTATCAAGTCGTTAACAGGCCCTCTGCCAATACTAGTTTTGTCATTTTCTTTATGACGATATACTTTAAAATTTTGTCCATCAAACTTATTCAGTCCATCCTCAGTCCCAAACCACATAAAACCGTTTTTGTCCTTGATGATAGCATTAATAGAGTTGGAGGAAAGCCCATTTTTACTACTAAAATTGATAAACTTATATTCTTTCTGTTGCGCAAAACCACAGAAATTGAGTAGGACTAAAATTAAAAAAATGTTGCTTCTCCACATAATAATAAAATTTCTTCACAGGATTTTGTACTAAATTCACCACTGGGACTACCAATAGTTATTTCTGAAAGTAAAAATACCAACATTATACCTGGAATAAGTAATCGTGTAAAATAAGATTTAATTTTTTGGCTTACGGCTTTCAGCTGAGGGCAATCGGTAAAAAACATATTTTAACACTCTTTGCCTCATGCCTGTTGCCTAGTGCCTAAACACATAACTTAAATCTAATTTTACACGATTACTTACTAAATTTATTTGCTTGTATTAGCCTTAATGGCTTCTGCAACATACGAGTAAGCCAATTTACGAACATATTGTCCATTCCAAAGACCAATTGGCTCGCCAGCTCTCCAACTAGAATTTGCTGGACTATCAAGCGGACTCCAAATAGTAATACCGTATCGCTGTGCCGCTGGAATAAGTTCAAAGTATTTATCGATTACATACTTGTACATTTCGGCTTGCGCTTGGTATTGTTCTTTGGTTGCATCGGCGGTTTTGACGCCACCCAAACCAATATCCAATTCAGAGATTTTAATCAACTTGCCACTAGCTGCTAATAACTTGAACATTTCGGCAATTTTGTTTTTATCAGAAGTGATACTGATATGCATTTGTGTACCGATACCATCTACTTTTGCACCTTTGCTCTCGATGTAATTTGTGTAAGCAATAATTCCTTTACATTTGTCGAGACTATATTCAAGATTATAGTCATTGATAAATAGCTTGTCATCAGGATTGCCGTATTTTCTGGCCAATTGGAATGCTGTTACTGCGTAATCTTTGCCAAGATAATCTTGCCAGAAAAACTCATCAGAAGCAATCGTAGTGCGGCCAAGGGCAGTTTTTAACTCATAAGGTTTGCCATCGTCCATAGGCTCATTAACGACATCCCATGCTTTTACATAAGATTTACTTACACCCATAATGCCTGACATCCAAGTGTCTAAAGCAGTGCCTATCAAAGTAGTTTTTTCGGTTGCTGTTTTTTCAGCTAAAGTAACTGCACCGCCCGAAGCTTTGGTACTTTTTAGTACAACGTTGTCGATGTAAACTGTTCCTCCAAACTCGCCATAGCTAAATACCAATCTGGATTTATCGGAACCAGAAACAGTGGTTGTTAACTCTATAAGTTTCCATTCTTTAGTAACTGGCACTTGACCATAGCCATTCGATGAGTAAGAAGGACTTTGTAATTCTGGTCGGATGATTCCTTCGGCAGTACCTTTTACCCAAAATGAAAGCACATAAGATTCGCCATTGTTAAGGCTTTTTCCTAAATCATACAAAGTTTGAACATCCCAGTAGTTAGCTGATTTTGCAGGGTTTGTTACGAAAAAGGCTTTTCCTTTATTGTTATAACCCAAACCATCAGCTGTTACACCTCTCGACGAGCCACCGCCCCAGCCTCCCCAACCTGAGCCTGACTCAAAATCGCCATTGGCTACAAGGTTGGTTACTACTGGAGTTCCTTGGGTATCGTACACGTAGAGGTTGTTGATGTCGATGTAATAATTCACATTTGGTTTATAACCCAAATCAAAATTGAGTTTAATGCTATTTCCCGTAAAATCACTGATTTGAAATCTGATTTCTTTCCATGAAATACCTGTCGTAAAAGTTGTTGAAGCTTTTCCAGATTTAGTCCAGTCAATCGAAGGAGTGTTATTGCTAAGTCCTTCAAAAGAGATACGTCCTTCACCTGCAACATCTGATTTGATATAGCAAACAACTTCGTATTTGTGCCCGGGTACAACCGTAATCGAAGGACTTGTCAGTTGTAAGGCTGTCGCCGAGGATGAAGTAGCCGAAGCACTTAGTTTTATGGCCTTTGTACCTGCACCCATACCAGCGTTGTTGGCAATAGAAATACCTGCACCGCTATTGGATTGATTCCAACCCGTAAAAAGGTTGTTGTTCAAAGGAGTAGTGTTTAGGTCGTTAGGAAAAGATGGCGCTGTTACGAGCATAGGTGCAATCAGGCTATTGAGATAGCTCGCATTTTGATTGGCATGCCAGCAAAGGGTATGTCCATAAACGGTAGTACCTGCTTCTTTGGCGGCTGCCAGAAGTTTGGATACATTATCTAAGGCCAAGGAGCCATTCGACTGTACTACAGCGCCATGCTTCATTTCATATCCTAGGGCAATTTCATCGAAGTTTTTATTGGCTAGGCGATACATTACCCCTTTGCTGACGTAATCGTTGAGAGAAAGCGCTACGCCAAACTTAAAATTAGGATTAGAGGTGCGGTTGATATAGGATTTGAGCGCGGGATAGGCGTCAATATTTTCTTGCAAAGCAACACTTTCGGGTTTGGTTGTGGCAAACTCCAATGGCTCATATTTGGTACACGAAGCCAATACAATACTCGTGAAACCTAAAGCTATTTGATATAATTTATTCATAGTAAAACAGTTCTAAAGATGAGTTTACTTAGCTACAGGAGTAAAAGTTTCCATAGTTACAGCACGATCACGCATGACCAAAGTATCCGAAGTGACTACTTTCATACCCGTAAGGTTGACTTCGTAGTTGAGATAAAGCGCATCGCGGTCTTTGTTTCCCCAGCTATTTTTTTCACCTTTTTTGACAAAAGCACCTGTACCCGTAGCCGTTATACCCGAGGTAGCCGATGAAATCGTACATTTTCCGTTATTATCAAATTTCAAGAGTAAAGAAGTATTGATATTTTTTCCGTCTTTATCTTTAAAAACAACTGGAAAAGTAAGCTCGGTCAAAGATTTAGTAGAAAGCATATTCACCTCGTCTTTTTCTACGTATTGCGCATGTCTCACAATCGTTTGATTGACTGAGCCTGAAACGACATCTTTTCCTCTTCTCAAATAGTTACCATGCCAAGGATTTACAAATTTCAAAGCATAAAGCACAAAATGTTTTCCATAAAGAATCGAATCTGCGTCGGTAACTTTCGTCATGGTCAATGGAATAACATAAGTATTCTTAATTGCTTTAGGATCAGCAAAAAACGCGTCTGTGAGTTGGACATCTACACTTCCAGCAATAGTCCCCGAGGGAATAACGATTTTGTCAGTGGCCAACTTAAAATAGCTACTTGGCATCGGTAAAATCTCATCTTTGCCTGAGCCAAATCGCATCCCACTTCCTAGTAGTGAGTTATCTACAGCTACCGTTACTGCTACATCTTTTTTGCTGTAATACGCACCACCCAAGGCTGCATAAATTTGACATTTATACTGATTATCGAGTTCGTTGTTTACTGTCAAATCTTCTCCTAAAGTGATGGTTCTTACAGGATATTGATAAGCAAAATAGACAGTTTGGTACTTGTAGTCTGGAAACTCCTTTTCGGCATTACACGAAACGAGTCCCATTACAAATATTACTAATATGAAAATCGAATTCTTCATAAGAATAAAGATGTTGTTTGTCAGAATTTCAGCCTAGCTTAAAATCTAATCAGCCAAGCTGAAATTCGACTTTTGAAAAAATTTATATACCTTGTTGTTCTGCTATTTCAAGCGCTTCTTAATTCCAACCTTGATTTTGCTCCAGTGCTGAGTATTTCAACACTTCCGAATAAGGAATTGGACCGTATTTCATATAACTTTGGAAAACTCTTGATTCCACGCTTGGAAGAACGGTGTACGCACCACTACGAATACTAACTCCTTTGGCAGCTTCGGTGAGGTTGGCATCCCAGCGGCGCAAGTCCCAAAATCTAAATCCTTCAAAACATAGTTCCAAACGGCGCTCATTACGAATCAATTGGCGCATTTGTTCTTTATTGTTTTTGATACTTTCGAGATAGGCATCATTGTTGGCTAAGCCAATTCCTGCACGACGGCGAATGGCCCTTAGAATATCATACGCCGAATAAGCATTTGTTCCTGTACCAGTAGGTCCCCAAGCTTCGTTGGCTGCTTCTGCATAACTCAAGGCAATTTCGGTATAACGAATATGCGGTTTGTAATGACGCTGATTCGTCGAAGAGGTTGGGTTGAGGTTCACATCCTGACGCAATAGCTTACGCATATAATAGCCCGTTCTAGTCGAGGTAGCTACCTTGTTGAGTCCGTCGTTGGTAGTTCCGTCGGCAGCGGTATTGATAGCAGTGTTGTTGACACCAGCCGTAGCACCATTGACCAAAATGAACATTTTCAAACGAGGGTCACGATTTGAATAGGGGTCATTGGGATTAAAACCACTGCTAGGGTCGCTAATAGGATATCCATTGACTGTCGGAAAAGCATCTACTAAGTTTTGGGTTGGATTGATTCTACCATTTCCAAAAAGTGTTGGTGGAAAATTAGCTTGCTCCAAGTCACGGTTTTCGCCCCAGTTGTTACGCCAAAGTATTTCTGGAGGATTAGCACCATCTTTCAATGCTGCAATTTCTGCCGTGTTGGAATACCATGTAAGTCCACTAGCTACATTGCTGGTAATAGCATTGATTCCACCATTCAGATTTAGTACTTGTGCCGAGTAGTTTGCTGCATCAACCCATTTGTTAGCATTGTTTGGATTAAAGGCTGGACTTGCTGCCAATAGCGCCACTTTTGCACGAATAGCCTTTGCAATACGACCGCTCAAAAGACCGCTAAATGTTACTCCGAAAGCACGGTTATATTGTTCTATCGTAACGGTACCGTATTTGGTTGGAATTTGTGATTCTTGCCCCGATACTAAGTTTTGATAATCAAGTGGCAAACGAACATCTGCACTATCTAAGTCTGTGTAGATTTGCTTGATACAATCGTCAAAACTAGCTCTTGGTAAATTGAAATTATCGGAGGTTGTTTGAGTTTTTGTCAAAATCGGAACCCCCAACATGTTACCTCCTTTACCTACGCCAGCATGAGCTTGTAACAAATGATACATCAATAATGCTCTAATCCCAAATGCTTCGCCTTTGATACGCATAGCAAACAGTTTGCTTGCCACAGGATCGTTGACCCATTTTACCTTATCTACCTCTCCAAGCATGATATTCATGTATTGAATCCCAGCATAACAGTTGGTCCATTGGTTGGCAGGGTTGTTATTGGCTGTCCATTGTCCTGTAGCCATTTTCAAATACCCATTATTTTGGTCGTTGGTTACGGCATCATCGGTGGCTACATCATTAAATGACCATGAGTTACTTGGAATTCGGTTGTATCCATTTAATAAAATACCAAATGGAAATCTAGAATCGCTTGGTAAATAGGCATTTGGGTCTAATTGCCTGTTGTTTTCCTGCGCAGGCTCTATCAAGTCTTGGCAACTTGTGAGCAAGAGGATACAGGCCAAAAATTTTAATATACCCTTATTCATATTCATCATAGTATAAGTTTCTAAATATTAGTAAAAAACCTAAAACAACGCTTTTACGCCTAGGTTAAAGAATCGTGTTTGTGGTGAGCTAGCTACATTCAACTCAAGGGTTTCTCTGTTTTCGGAGAAAGTCCAAAGGTTAAATCCATTCACATATACGCCCAATTCACGCACAAAAGATTTCATTTTTAGTAAATCTGTTAAGTCATAAGTGATTTGAACTTTCGACAAGTCAAAACGGCTAGTGCTATACATCCAGAAATCAGATGAACGGAAGTTGTTGTCGCTGCTGAGGGTAGTTAAGCGAGGATAGGTAGCAGTCAACTTTGTAGCTTCTGTCCAGCGATTGCGTACCACTTCCGAATATTTATTTTCACCATATACCCAGAAATAAGAGTTGCTACGCATGGCATTTCCTCCGAAACGACCCACACCCAAAGCTAAGAACGTCAACTTTTTCCATTGTGCCGAAAGCGAAACGCCCATCGTAAACGGCGCACCAAACCAACCTCCTTTTCCTAAAAACACCTCATCACGTGAATCGATAATGCCATCACCATTTTGGTCTTTGTACTTAATATCGCCAGGTTTTACTTGACCAAATGTTTGTGATGGTGAGTTTTTGATATCATTTTCATCTTGGAAAAAGCCTAAATTTTGTAAGCCCCAAATACCATCCAGTGCCTTACCTTGTCGGTTTTGGTAAGCATTTTCGTAAAGCTCAGCTCTTTTTATGGCAGTAGTTTGGTAATAAGTACCATTGATGCCCAAGTTCCAGTTTACATCTCCAATTTTCTTGTTCAAATTGGCAGAGAAATCAAATCCTACACGCTTATCTTCATTATAGTTTACATAAGGAATAAATGAAGACACTGGCCATCCTGTTGTGAAATATGAAGGGAACAGTACAGATGCTTGAATGATATTTCCAGTCATTTTATTCATAAAGAAAGTACCATTCAAATTCAATAAACGATTAAAAAAGGTACCTTCTAAACCAATATTGATTTCTTCTCTTCTTGGAAATTTCATATTAGGGTTGTCGCCTCTTCTTGATTCAGTTGCCTGAATACCCGTTCCATCTTTCCAACCATACCATGAACCAGCACCAGTATAAAATCCTTGGTAGAGATAATAATCATTGATATCCAAGTCGGTATGCAGGATGCTTGCCGAAGCAGTAAGTTTTAGGTCATTCACAACAGATGAGTTTTTCAAGAAATCTTCACGACTCAATCTCCAGCCCAAAGAAACCGATGGAGAGAATGCCTGACGGTTATTGGGTGGCAACTTAGCTGAGTGAATATACGCCGTACTCAAATCCAAGTAATACTTGTGATTGTAATTGTAGCTTGCTAAAAAGCCAAGGTTTGCATTACTAGTTCGGTGATAAACCGCTGATTCGGATTGTTGAAAACCATTTGCCAATAAAATCGCTGAGAAGTTGTGGTTAGTACCAAAAGTTCTGTCATAGTTCAATTGACCCGAGAAAGCAATCGTTTGACGATACCAGTTACCACTCACGTTTTGTGTTCCAGATTTAGCATCTTGGTTATAAACGGTCAAACTACTAATCAAATCGGTTCCGCTATAATTATTCCACGTTGGCGAGTAGGTAGCATACGAGTAATTGTATGACAATGAGTAAGCTGTAGCATAGTCTACCGCAAAACCAGTGCGGAACGACAACCCTTTTAACACATTACGCAAATCTGCTTTCAGACCAGTGTTAAACTGAAATTGACGGTTAGAATACTGGTTATTTCCACCTGCATAAATCGTTGCGATAGGATTGGTTTGGTCAAGCTGAGTACCGCCTAGTAAATATTTTCCATCGATAAGATTGTTACTATTTTGAATCCAAATTTGTGAAGCTGCATCTTCTTTTTCGATTAAATCTATCGGAATTAAAGGAGCAAAACGGTTGGGACGTACCGTAGCAGCATTTCCCCAATAATCAGTATTTACCCCTCTTCCAGTATAAAAAATCGCTGTAGCATCAGCATTCATCGATATATATTCATTGAGTTGAATATCAAGGTTTCCTCTAAAATTAAGACGATCCGAATTATTGTTATTTTTGGCTTCCCCAAAGTTCAATAAAGAGCCAGTTGTTGAATATCCCAAGTTGGTATAATATCTTACACGCTCGTTTCCTCCCGAAATTTCGGCGGTGGCATCGTAGCGAGTAAACACATTTTTGAGATAATCAGAAGAATAAAAATCTACATTCGGGAAACGGTATTTATTACGTCCTGAACCATAGTTATAGATATCTAATTCTGAATATAAATCTGTCAAGCCATCATTTCTACGAGCTTCATTATACATGGTCATGTATTCTGCCGAACCCAAGTATTTTGGATAGCTTTTAGGAATATTGATACCACTGTTTACTCTCAAATCAAAACGACGTTTTCCTGCCTCGCCACGCTTGGTAATCACATTGACAACACCTTTGGCAGCGCGACTACCATAAAGTGCTACGGCATTGGCACCTTTCAAGAAAACAATTTCTTCTATCTCTGTAGGAGCCACATTTCCCGTTTCGCGAGGAACACCATCAATCATAAATAGATAATTACCCATGCCCCAATTGCTATTTCCGTTGAATCCAGAGGCAAATGCTTCCATGCCATCGAGGGTATTTGTAAAATAGTTTTTGTTTAAAAGCTCTTTTACATTGACCGAAGCAACTCCCCCCAATAAGTCTTGTTTTTCTACCTCTCTAAAAGCAGCGTGAATTAAATCACGTGTTTTTTCTGGGGTAAGATTAATTTGAGAAATCGCTTTTGTAATGGTAATATACTTTGTTTCAAACCCTTTAGCCGAAATGGATAAAACATCATTTTGAGCTACTTCATATTCAAAAGAACCAAAAGCATCTGTTGTAACAGCTTTGCTATTTTCGGCCGCACTTGTTACAACCGCCCCTTTCAAAGGTTGGTTGTTTACCCCATATACAGTAGCCTTTATCTGTATGGTTGGGGTGTCTTGTGCCCTCGATGTTACAGGCTGTAACATCATGAGCGTGCACAAGAAGAGGAGTATTTTTATGAACTTCATTTGCTTTACATTAATCTTTTCAAGGTATGATTATAGTATTAGCTCTGATTACCAACCAGGGTTTTGAGCAAATTCTAAATAGAGGTTGGCGTCGTTGTTTTTGAGCGGTAACCAATAATGCTTGTCGGTAAACTTACGTTCCAAAATGGTAGTCTCACGAATGTTCAACACTCTGTTTTCTTTAGGATCTTTGTTAGGGTCGAGCGTGTTGGCACGGTCAAATTCTAGTGATTTTTTCAGCGTGTAAGGGCTTTGAGTAAGCAACAACCAACGGCGTAAGTCATTGAATCGGTGTCCTTCAAAGGATAACTCAACGGCTCTCTCACGACGAACTTCCTCCATAAATAAATCCAATGACCCCAAGAATTTGCTTGCCACTCGTCCGACACTTGCTCTATCACGAATGACATTGATAGCATCTACAGCGGTTTTACTATAACTAGCCGATTTACCCGTTGGCGAACCATAACCTTGTGCAGCAGCCTCAGCATACATCAAATAAACATCAGCCAAACGCATATAAGGTAGGTGGATATTCAAACTCTTGTCGTAGCTATATCCTTGGTCGTATTTATTGGCCGTTCTTGGTACAAACTTAAATAATAGATATCCTGTACGACTGCCTGTTGCAATATCACGATACGAACCACCTGTATGCAGGTTGGCATAACGGTTGTTTGCTTCACTGGCATTCGGAATACTTCCAGCTACCATTTTTACTCCATCAAAAACAATATCATTATAAAAACGAGGGTCACGACCTTTCCAAGGATACTCAGGGTTATAGCCTGATTCGCTATCTGCTTGAGTAACATCTTTGATTGGCAAACCATTGGCCATACCATAATAATTAACGTAGTTGGAAGTTGGCAAAAACTTCACATCACCTTCGCTAATAATCAATGGCGAATACTGTTTGCTTGTACCCCAGTTGGAGCCATTAGCACCATAATAAGGGCCTCTAAAAATAGCTTCAGTTCCTCCTGGGATATTCCAGTTTTGACCAGTTGTATAAAAGTTGGTGTAATATTGAGCAAATGGTACCAAACTGTAAGGTGCTTCGCCACTTTCGCATAAGGATAATAATTCAGCAAAAGCGTCTGCTGCTTTTTTGCAGTATTCGGCATTATAAGTACGGCTACCACCTGATACTGAGTTCATTAATGGACTACCAGCCCAAAGGTAATTTTTCCCTAAATACCCCAATGCCATAATCTTATTGATACGAAGCTGGTTTTTACCCAAGGTTCTTTTTCCTGCTGTGGTATTATCCCAGTTGGTTGGCAAAAGATTTGCCGCTTCTCTAAAATCGGCAGCGGCTTTGTCGGCACACTCACTGTATTTGAGTCGAGGTAAGGTAAGTTTTTGATCACCCGGAAGCACCGTATCAATGTAAGGTAGTCCACCAAAATATTGCATAAACATAAAGTGGTACCAGCCTCTGAAGAACAAGAGTTGTCCTTTGATAAGGTTTTTCTCTTCCTGAGTTGCATCGGTTAATTTATCGATATTAGCCAAGCCCATATTAGCTTTACGAATCGCGTACCAACCTAAACCCCAAAGTGATTTAGCAAAGCGGTCGTCGTTGGTTTGGTTATTGTTACGATCCATCCAACCCGCTTGCCAGCCGTCAAAGTTGCGTTGCCATCCCCAAAAATCTCCATTGTCGATTTTTACACAAAAATGAAAAGTCTGAGCGGTAGATTGAATTTCATCTTCTCCCCAGTTCCAAGAGTTGGTCCAATACGCATTCGAAAAGTCTGGTATACAATGATATAACTCTTCAGTAAAGCCTTGAAAGTTAACAAAATTTTTAAAGGCATCTTTGTCTGAAACCAATGACTGAGGGTCACGGTCGAGGAAATCCTTGCAGGAGGTAATTCCAAAAGTCATGGAAAGACCCACCGCCACAAACAAGAGTTTAATTTTCTTAATCATGCTTTTGTTTTAATTAAAAGGTAAGATTTAGACCTAAATTGAATCGTTTAACGGTAGGATATGCTCCTTGTGAAGCCCAGCCCGTACCAGCAAAATTCGATTCGCGGTCATCTGGCATTTTGCTCCAAGCGATAAGGTTGTTACCGTTGAGATAAATTCTGAGTCCTGAAACGCCCAATTTTCTACTAAATTCTGGGGTAAAGTTATAGGCGATTTCAGCATTCTTTAAGCGTACATACGAACCATCATACATATATTGCGTGCCTCTGTAATACCCTTGTGGGGTAGTCAACCAGCGTGGCATTGGATTAGCATTCGGGTTACTCGGCGACCAATAAGCACCTTCTTGATACACTGTGTGACTTTGTGAACTCAAACTTCTAAATTCTACCTGACGCGTTACGTTGTTTACTGCGTAGAATTGTACAAAAGCCGAGAAGCCTTTCCAGTCTATACCAAAAGTAGCATTGTAGGTATTGGCAGGCCAGCCCGTGTATCCATACGGGATATTGTCACGTGAATCAATCAAACCATCACCATTATAATCTACTAAATAGTAATTACCTGGGAGTTTTTGGTTATCATTGGCATTCTGAATCGCACTTCCATATAATTGATCCCAAGTGTTGTACATACCACGACTTACATACGAATATGCTTGGTTGATTTGCATGCCCTCTGATTTTTGATAGTCTGGTAATAATTCAGGGTTCGCTGCTTCAATAATCTTATTTTGCGTATGTGTCATGTTGAGGTCTGTCCATAACCTAAAGTTTCTCAAGGATTTATTGAGGTGTAACTCTAGTTCATAACCGCTTGATTTTACCGCTCCTAAATTGGCTACAGGAGGAGTTGCACCAAAATAAGTCGGAACGTCTGAACGGTTTGCTAACAAAATTTTACTTCTATTATCTGTAAAAAAGTCTGCTTTACCCTTAACGAATCCTTTCAAAAATTCGAAGTCAACTCCAACATTGTACTTTTCTGATTGTTCCCATTGCACGTTTGGGTTACCTACTACCGTTTGGCTATACCAAGTATAAGGGCTTTGTTCGGCAGCTTCGCCACTGATACCCAATCTTGATCGTCCATTATAATTCCATTGCTCCAAATATGGCCATCTTACGCCAAGGTTATCAAAACCAGTTTGTCCATACGAAGCTCTTACTTTAAATTGGTCAACAAATTTTAGAGACTTCATAAAGTTTTCATTCGAAACAATCCAGTTTAAACCACCTGATTGGAAGAAGGCAAAACGATAAGCCGCTGCAAATTGCTCTGAACCGTTGTAAGCTCCGTTATATTCTACCGTATACTTGTTGTTGTAGGTATAAGTTGTTCTAAAAACCCAGTCTTCACGATACGATGGAATCATACTACCATTGGCATAAACGTTGCGGTTCATCAAGCCCATGCCAGTTACATAATGCTTTCCTGCAATGTTTTTGGCATAATTTAGCTGTAATTGATAAAACAATCTTCTTTGACTAGCGCCAATTGTACCAGCCGCAGGATTCCACTTGATTCCCTCTTGAAAATCAAATCCTGTGATACCGTCAATGGCTTGACGATAGGTAACAGCTCCAGTTTCTGGATTAATCCACTTACGCTGTGTGTCGTTGTAAAGGTCATTAATACCTCTATCGCTTTCCACAAAAGTATTATCAAGTGAGATAGTACCTGTAAATCTCAAGCCTTTGGTAATCATATCCAACTCTTGGTCGAGCGTAAAGTCTGTCGTGATTCTGGCTGTTGTTTGATAAGAAACACCACCAATTGCCAAGCTTCTTGCTGAGTTTTCAGCTCTAGCTTCGTTTGGCGCATAATATCCCCATGAACCATCTGAGTACACTGGCAAAAACAAGTCTGGTGCTGCATTGTAGGCGTCAATCCACGAGCCATATTCTGAGCCAGTAAAGCCCCAAGGGCTTTTGCGAACCCCATACGAGCCTGATAGGTTGGTTTTGAATAAAGTAGTTGGCGTTAACTGAAAGTCCAAATTACTTCTCACATTCAAGCGGTCAAAACCAAAGCCTTGTGAATAGCCTCGGTTGTTATTGTAGGTTTTAAACAAATCTGCTTCATGCAAAAAGTCGGCACTGGTAAAATACTTTACGGTATTTGTACCCCCGCTAATATTCAAGTTAGCGTTGTTCGACCAAGCATGTGATTTGAACAAAGTTTCTTCCCAGTTGACATTCGGATAACGCTCAGCTTCTGCTAAGTTTGCTGGATTGCGGTACTTGTTTAGAATGTCAAATGGCAAATAATCACGCCAACCCTCTGGCTTCGTAGCAAGTTCATATTCGATAACGTCGTTTCTTATACGTAGAGCATCAAAAGAGTCATACTTCCCTGGTAGTTTAGATGGAGACTTCAAAATAGTATTCACCGTTGCACGGATAGAAGCCTTACCAGTTTTACCTCTTTTGGTTGTAATTAGGATTACACCATTGGCACCTCTCGAACCAAATACAGCTGTTGCAGAAGCATCTTTCAATACAGTTACGGTTTCTACCGAACTGATATCCACACTATTCATAGGACGCTCGACACCATCTACCAAAATTAGTGGGTCTGAGTTGTTCCAAGTACTTCGTCCACGAATGATAATTTGTGGGTCTTCGGCCCCTGGCAAACCTGTACTGGCATTGGTAATCAAACCTGGCACGTTACCTGTAAGGGCTGCACCAATACTCGATACCCCACCCGCACGCTCAAGGACTTTTCCTGTGGTTTGGGTTACTGATGCTACTACGCCTTCTTTCTTTTGCTTACCATATCCAACCACAACAACTTCGTCTAGGGCAGTTTGAAATTCTTCTAAAACGACATCAATTGTAGTTTTTTTCCCGACTAAAATCTCCTGCGGTTTAAAGCCGATTGAACTAATCAGTAATGTTTCTTTGGGAGAACAGTTGATACTAAAAGCACCATCTTTGTTGGCGTTGGTTCCTTTGGTAGTTCCCTTTACTGCAATGGTCGCTCCGGGTATCGGTTCGCCTGATGAAGACTTTACAGTTCCTCTTACTGTTTGAGCTTTTGAGGTGAAGCTCATAACCCCAATCATAAACGAGACAAACCATGCTACTAAGTGAAGTTTATTTCGAATAGTTGAAATAGGTAGGTTAAAGTGTTTCATACATTAGAGTAAAATATGATTCATTTAATATTTAATATAAAATTACAATGCAAAGTAAGGTTGTGACTGAAAAATACATTAGCACAAATCTTCAAATATGTATTCATTATGTTTATGCCACACACAAAGGTGTCTTATTGACACTTTTTGGGAGAAAACAATCTCGATTCTATATCATAAATGTGCTGATTCACCATAACCCTAGAGTCTTTTGTGAATTTCTTAGGAATACTATGATTTTATTTATGGAAGTGTTTTTGCAGTTAAACTCCCATTCAATGATTGGCAACTTCGGCTTGTTCGGAGAATTGTGATCTGTTGCAGATTTGTGACTAGTGAGAATGTAGTAGAATAAGTAGGAAAACGTTATTTGTTAATTGTCTGATTACTGGACAAAACGAGAAAGCGTTTCTTAGGTGTTGAGCCTTTTTCACTGATGATTTTAAAAACAGTTTAAAACTGTTAAAAAAATGAGTCCAAGACTAAGTCTTGAACTAGTATCTTCAAATTTGTCCAGTAATCAGGTTAATTGTATATTGGTTATTTGAAAATATTTATAATCAGAAGGTTAAGTTCAAATTTTACCTCAGATATACTATTGATTTAATCTTTCCTCCTACTTACTTATTTTTGAAAAATAACAATTTAAAAAGTAAGGTACATTTCCGAAATCTGATATCTAAAATAAATCTATTAAATAAGTGAGCAAAATTAGATTTAGTTTTTTTTAGGGAACAGGCAAGAGGCACTAGGCAAAGCGTGTTAAATAGATTTTAATTAAGGATAGATATGCTTTCGCCAATTGCCCATCGCTGAAAGCCGAAAGCGTGGTAACTTAATAAAGACCTTTTGCCTAATGCCTAGGGCTTACCGCCTAAAGCAATTATGCTATTTCACCGCCCAAATCTGAATCAAAACATGGTCGGGTTTGCGGATTCCTTTACACAAAAATAAGCTATTATTTACCCATTCGTATTTTCCTTTAGGAGCCTCTAGTGTCGGAATCGTTCTAAAATAGTATTGTGATGGGTCTACATTTTCTCCCTTGGCTATTTTGGCAGCAATTTCGGGCGAAGCCACTCGTAATCCATTATTTTTTACATAAATAATAACTCCATCATCTGTTTTGATTTGATAATTAGCATCAAGTTCCGCCACACCGTCAGCTCTCACGATTTGCCAATCGGCACCACCCGACAATACTTGTCCTTTGATACTTGGGCCTTCGAAAGTACCTCCAACAATTGGGATAATGCGTCGTAGTCCATGTGGAGTCTGACCTACTGTGAGGGCTTCGCTTAGTAATACTTTTATTTCACAGAAAAAAGCTAAGCCTGGCGCTGGCGGTTCGGGAGTGGTTAAACCGTGCAACTGTAGCCAATCTCCAAAGCGTTCTGTCCATGTATCGGTAGGAATATTTTTCTTACTCATACCGAATCCATGACCTCCTTTTTCGTAAATATGTAACTCAGCGGGCTGTTTGGCTTGCGTCCATTTGCTGTAAATAGAAGAACTATGCAAAGTAAAACCCAGTTGGTCATCCGAAGCGGCTGCCACAAAAATTGGCGTTGGTTGGGTTGGGACTTTATTGCCTAAAATAGCTTTTTCGTAAGCATAAATCGGGGCAACAAAATTGGGTCTCTCAGCATCATTGGCTGTATAAACTACTGACATGGTTAAGGTTCCTCCTGCCGAAAATCCCATCATGCCAACTTTATTTGGATTAATACGGAATTTCTCTGCATTCTGACGAATATACTGAATTGCCTTACGACCATCTTGTGTAGCTAAAGGAATTACAGCCGCATTTTCTTGGTCGAGCGCCTTCATATTACTCATTTTACCCATCAATTCCGTAATAGGATTTTCTGTAAACGAGCGTGCTACTCGGTATTTCAAGACGAATGCCGCAATACCTCTTTCATTCAACCATTTGGCTACGTCAACCCCTTCATTATCCATCGACAAAGTATGAAAAGCTCCTCCTGGCGCAACGACGATGGCTGTTCCATTTGCTTTGTTTGGATTAGGTAAATAGGCTGTAATCGTTGGGTCAACGACATTATAGGCAGTGCGTCCACCCCAATTAGCATTGGTTAACTCTGACTCCTGCCAAGTCCAGTTTTCTGAGCCAGGCGCTTTGCCTTCGTACAATCGGATAACTTCTTGTGCTTGAGTCGTATATCCTAGCATTAGTCCTAAGATACACATAACTATTTTTTTCATAATAAAAGATTTTGTGTTATTTCATTCCCATTCTAATAGCACCATCCAAACGGATTACTTCGCCATTGAGCATGGTATTTTCAATGATTTGTTGTACCAATTTCGCAAATTCTTCAGGTTTTCCTAGTCTCGCAGGAAAAGGAATTTGTTGCGCCAAAGATGCTTGTGCTTCGCTGGACAAATTTGCTAACAAAGGTGTTTCAAAAATCCCCGGAGCAATCGTCATCACACGAATACCCATACGAGCAAATTCGCGGGCAATGGGCAGCGTCATCGCTACCACTCCACCTTTAGATGCTGAATAGGCCGCCTGTCCGATTTGCCCGTCAAAGGCTGCTACAGAAGCGGTATTGATTACGATTCCTCTTTCGCCTTGTTCGTTGGGCGTATTGTGCTGCATAATATTTGCTCCCAAACGAAGTACATTGAATACCCCAACCAAATTGATTTGAATGACTTTCTGGAAAAAAACTAAATCATGTGGGCCATCTTTGCCCACAACTCTTTTGGCGGGTCCAATTCCCGCACAATTGATGACCCCGTTGATTTTTCCAAAATGAGAAAGGGCTTGTTCAATCGCTTGTGACACCTGCGTTTCA